>CAZIUS010000109.1:0-3818 GCA_964542385.1 uncultured Candidatus Peribacteria bacterium | reverse complement strand
AAAAACACTTACTTTACCAAGTTTGGAATGGCAATCTCCAGATTGGTTTACTCCTTTTTCCCTTGCTACAGCACCTGAAAATATAGCGTATCGAAAAACGCTTCTTCCTGAAGAAGATAGATATTCTCAAATGTATATAGTCATGCCTACCTTGTGAATGGTTTCACCGGTAATCATCGTGCCAGAGTTGTCTACTGATGCAGCTGCAATGAAGCAATGAAAAGAAATTGATATAGATAAATATTTGGTGAATGGAGTAATGCATTATCCTTGAACAGCAATGCCAGATCAGGTTTGAAATATTGTCATTTTTGGGCACAGTAATTTTTACAAAAATCGTGGAGTAAGATATCCATCAATTTTCGCTGATATTATGAATTTAGATGCAATTCGTGAAGATGAGATTTGGTTATTTACTTTGAAAGATGATGGAATAAACTATGAATTATTCAAATATGCTGTCGAAGCATCGTATGATACAAAACCAACAGATGTTGGTATTCTTGAACCAAATGGATGAAAAGAATTGACG
This sequence comes from uncultured Candidatus Peribacteria bacterium, assembly GCA_964542385.1. Classification (GTDB taxonomy): domain Bacteria; phylum Patescibacteriota; class Gracilibacteria; order Absconditabacterales; family Absconditicoccaceae; genus CAYLWY01. Next base: position 3,286 of record CAZIUS010000109.1, on the reverse strand, counting down.
CTCTTTGCGTGTACCAATGGCCTTGCATGAAGATGGATATTGAAAGCAAGACAGATTCCCGATAATGAATTATTGGTTCCATGACACTATAAAACTCGTCTTTGGAATTTGAGCGAAAGATTTGCTGCTTTACCACAAGCAGACCAAGAACGTATCAGTGAACGCATATCTAGTCAAATAGCTTCAGTACGTGAAAAAACACCATCCGTCCCACAAAAAAGAACAAGACAAATGAGAATATATCTTTTAAATTACCTAACACTACAACTTGGGCTTTAATTAAATGATTGATTTTTTATTCCTCTCTATTTAACTTTAATAGTATGATTTCCTCTTCTAATATCGAGTAGATCTTCAGATTCATCAATAAATATTTTGATATCATGAGTATCCTGAATATACTTTCACAGTTGTATTGCTATTTTTCTTAATGTAGGATGAACATATGTAGTACTCCTTAATTCTACAAGATAAATGAGTGCAGGAAGGGTGCCCATCATTTCACAGGTAATATTATATCACATTGGTATATAATATTGTTTTTGCTCTTCTGTAAGTGAAAGCGAGTTAATGGTTTTTTCAAGATCGTGAAGATAGTTTTTTGATTCTTCAAGAAGGTTTTCAGGAAGACAATTCAAATATCGTTCATTAAATCAATATTCCATAGTAAGTAATGGCATTCTTTGAAAAGGAGCTCTATGTCTTTGTACATCTCTAAAACTTCAAAAATCTAGTAAATACGTACAACTTATTGTTCATAACATATCTAGATAATGAGGAAGTTCTGTTTTGTTATTTGGTCTAGAATTAAATAACATTTTCATTTCATGTAACTTTTTAGTATCGATAGTATCGCGAGTAATCTGGAATTGTTTTTGATTTTTGTAATGTAAATAATAATTTTTTGAAATGGTATTTGATAAATATGTCTCGGTTTCTTCATACGTTTTTGAAGAAAATGAGTTGGGATATTTTTCTAACACTGCATTGAGTAACGTTTTAGCAATTTCTTGTATTTCTTTTAAAGGATGATGTCTCAAATATGTTATTCTGTCAGCTACTTGTCTAAGGTTTGTATGTCGCGCTAGATTGGTGGAACATCCAGCTGGAAGAAATCATCTCGCAATATCAAATGACTGTGCTTTTAAAGAATTATTATACATTTTATCGTCTTGTCAGTCTTTCTTGGGAAAGACATTTTTTAAGTGATTAAAGAGCTTTGGTAATAAATTCAAATAAAATGTTCTTTGTTTTTCTTGTATCTCTTTTCCATGATTGTTTCATAAAGGATTGAGAATAAGTTGTTTCGAAAAATCAATATATCTTGTTGATGCTTCTTGTCAATTATAGAGCTTTGTGTCTTGAATAACTTTTGCTCATAACATTGAAAGTCACTCAATAAATAGCGTAATTGATCCACAATCTCATATAGATTTATGTCCATATCACACATAAAATTTGGACATAAAGTTTTCTGCTCCTTTTTCTTCTAACACTTTAAGATGTTCTTTAATTCATCATGTTGATCTTGAATGCAATGCTTGGAGCATAGCTTCAGCCTCGCTATCTATCACTTCTCATTTATCCAGGATATAAATATTTATTCCTGATTCTGTGGAATGGTGAATATGATGTAAATCTTTTAAAGTACGCATCCTTTAATATATATCAAGAATTAAAGATTATATGTTTTTTTACTTTTTTTTGACCTGAATGCAAGGTTGTGGATTGTTGAATGAATTCAAATCAACTAAAAATTATACTTTTAGTGTATAAAATTGTTTATCTGTTTCAACAGGTATTTAAATAATATATTTTACTATTGTATCGTCTGGTATTTCAATTTGTAATTTTGTCTGGTCCAAGAGCATGTTAATTCTTTCGATTTGACTCATATCACCAGTATAGTAAGCTCTAAATTGATACCATGGAAATTTATTTTCATCTCACCATTTGATAAATGCATGTATCATAGAAAGAATATTTTCTGGCATATCATCACTAAATCAAACTGATATTTTTTTATTATCTCATAAAATTTCAATCAATGATTGTTGTTTTACTTTTTCAATCAAATGTCTCATTTGTTGTAAATATCGATCCATACCAAGTGCTTTTTTTTCTCGAGATGGTATATTTCGATCAATTCAACGATTTTTGCATCGCTCTTTATTTGATACGGGAATATAATAAACAATATCTTCAAAGTAAGTAGTTATTGCTTGTTGGTCAGAAAGATGTGATAATCAATAATTGTTTTTAATATTTTTAATTTGTTCTTCTTTTTGTTGTTCATTCAGAAAGGTACTATTGATCATTTTAAATCAACGACATAAGTTGTCAGGGGAGTGTGAACGTGTTGTTAGTATTGCAAATAAGCTTCATTTTGTGAGTACTTCATCGATTAATTTTGGGAAACTTGGGGCAAAGGCTTTTTTTTGTAAGACTTCAGTTAGATCTTCGATAATTCAGTCAGGTCAGCGATGCCTTGAATCGTTAAAAAAATCTCAAAAGTGTTGAAAAGCTGTTTCAGAACTATTATTTGGAAATGTGTAAAGATTATCATTGGTATATAGATCTCTTTTTTTATCAAATTCATGAGGAGTGAGTACTAATTCTTTATTTTGTTTAATATCATGAATATAAATAGGAGTAGTGGTCAAAAACAAATTACCATCAAAATCGTCTACATATATCTTTTCAAAAAATTCCATAAGCATAAAAGAGATAAATATATATCATTATAAATATCTATCTCTTTAAGTCAACTGTATATAAGTAAAAATAATTTATTCAACTCGTTTCTTTCTCCAAGTAACAAAATCATATCAGTCATGTTCAATTCTTTCTACTTCATCAAAATGATCTTCAAATGCTGGAAAAAAAGTATCTCCTGTATGGATATCTTTGATTTCGGTAAGATAGATTCGTTCGGTACGATCGAGAAAATAATTGTATAATGTTGCTCATCAAATAACAAAAACCTCGTCATGTTCATCTAGTTCATCTTGTAACGTATCATACGCAAGTTCTGGATCATTAAATGTCCTAACACCAGGAAATGTTTTACTATTACTAATGACAATGTTTTCTCTTCCAGAAAGAGGATTGCCAATTGACTCAAACGTACTTCTTCACATGATGATTGTCGATCACATGGTGAGTTCTTTAAACCTTTTCAAATCTTGTGGAAGATGCCATGGTAATTTATTGTCTTTACCGATAACGCGATTTGAAGACATTGCAGCAATCATACACAAAATCATGGTGATAGAGAAAAGATAAA
>CAZIUS010000108.1:1492-3895 GCA_964542385.1 uncultured Candidatus Peribacteria bacterium | reverse complement strand
TCATGTTGGACATTGTACATTACACACATTGTCTCTTTTACAATCTTCACAGGTATCATTAATTTTGTCGTTATTAGTATCTATTGGTTGCATATTTGTAGGACAACATTGATCAACTTTTTTATCATTATTAGAATCTATTTTATTTGCATCTGGACAACAGACGTTTGGATTCTGAAGAGAGAATGTGGGATCAGTACAATCACAAATATTATAATTTGTTTCAATTACCTCACGAGTAAATTGATCAGTAATTACAACAGTTGGTCATGATGTTATATTTCCATTACTATCGGTCACAAGATTCAAACTCAACGGAATCTTGTATGTAAAAGACAATGGATCTGTAGAAATCCATCAATTTTGTAATGCATTAATAATTTGAGATTTATCATGTGTAGTCAGTATTCATTCTTGAATTTTAGTATCAATTACTTTTACCAGCAATGTGAATAAAACTTGTTTGGTTACTACAAAATCAATTTGTGTATCAATTGTATTTGCTGGATATGATCATCTATTTCAATTAGATGTTTCATGTTAAATAATAATACTATTATTTCATTGCACAATTGTTCATGGTAATTGTACTTCTTCATCAGAATAATATCATTCTCTCCATTCTCAATAATTTTCATCCCAATATCATTCATTATAAATAGACCTAACTGCTCTTGGAATAATAGCTTGAATGTTTTGAATAGGGATATCTATTTGCAATGCAGTTGTTTTTTTACATGCAGATAGCGTATTACCGCAAATTGCACATAAATTAAACTGAAAAGGAACACTTCACTGTAATATTTTTTCATAGCGAAGAGTATATACTCTATCTCGATTAGCAGTTGTTATCATGCTTATAAGGCAAAGTATGATAATGAGAACAAGTTTTTTATACATTAGAGCAAAAAAATAATAAAATTTGATTGTATTGAATAAACTTTAATAGACATACTTACTTGTCGCACAAAAACTATTATCAGTAATTTCAACAATCGCTTCGGTGTCAAACTTCCAAATACCAGATGAATAATCAAACCATCGATATCCATCCATATCTTTATTTTCTGGTTGACTTGTTTTTTGTCGATTTTCTATATCTTTTGAATCTAACGTATAACATACTTTTGTAGGAGAATTATTATGAATTAAACGATCTCAATTCTTATCATAGAATCTTATGAATGCCATACCGTTGGATTCAATTCATCTCATTGATCAATCAACAACTCATTGCATAGGAATTGTTAATTTTTCTAATTGAGATGGGTGGATAAAATTATAATCTATATCAACTGCTCATACATGACATTTCCCGTCTGCATTCTTCAATGCGCATCAAGAATCATTATTGATGGTTAAAGTAATTTTCTCATCAGTTACGGTTAATTTTTCAGTTGAAGTTGTGAGTATTTTTCATCATAGTTGCGATAAACGAGCATTGATAAATATTTCTTTTGCAAGTATAGAACCAATAAGTTGTTTAACAAATCATGGAGTATATCATTTTTTTTCAAACTGAAAATAGAGATACGTATACTCTTCTGGAATTTTTTTATCAACAGTTAATTTTCACTCACTATCAGTCACTCAAAGGAATCATCATCGTAAAGAAACTGAAACTCATCATATTCATTCTCCTTTTTCATCACTCAGTGAGACTATAAATGTTCTTTGTTTTCATTCTTCAGGAATTATCTCTTTTACAGGAGTTTTGTTAACAATATTATTTTTAAGTTCTGATGCTAAATCTTGATAAGGAAGATCAATATACTCTGCCTTTGGATTTTCTATTACATTAATATCTAAGTTTGCAGCATCTTGAGCACTATCCACTTTTATAATAGTCTTGCTATCAATTCATTTCTTTTGTTCTATAGGTGCACTATGTTCATTTTTTATTAATTTTTCGTTTCATTGTACATTTTTTTGATTTTGTTTACCATCAATATACTGCATGGTAGAGTTAAAACCATCAAAAAAGTATAGTCATGCAATAACTAATACTCACAGTGAAAACAACAATATCCCTTTTTTCATCTTGTATAGTAAATTTAAAAAATACTCTTTATAAAGAGTATAATCAAAATTTATTTTAAATGCAAATTTTACTTAAGATAATATATCATCGTTCAATATTCTAGATTCCAGATTCTAGATTCTTGAATTTCAAATACGTCATGTTGAGCGACAGCGAAACATCCATAATGAGAGATGTCATTTATAATGTACAATATATCATTTATTCTACATGTATCCTGGATCCTTCCACTTCGTTCCTCAGTGTCAGGATGACGTAATCAGAAATCATAATCTTGAGTCTTGAATCTTGAGTCTTGAATCTTGAATCTCATGAGGCTAGCCTCATCCCTACTACGCTACATTATGCCAAACCATATCGAC
>CAZIUS010000108.1:0-1482 GCA_964542385.1 uncultured Candidatus Peribacteria bacterium | reverse complement strand
ATTTTTTACATCATTAAAATCGTCTCTAGAGGTTACGATACGAACCGATTCTTCATCGATTTCGTAATTTTCCGCATTAGTTTCCATAATATCTATTTCAAGGTGTTCAATCTTAATCGGCTCCAAGACCTCAAACGTTTTTCATTTTTCATTCTTCATTATTCATTTTTCACTAATCCATATCTCCCCTTTTTCTTCAAACTGTCGTTTTACTGCTCACGGTTCAGCCATATTACCACCAAATTTTGCCATCATCGCTTTGACGTTTGAAGCAGTTCTCATGCTGTTACTTGCGATACATTTCACATAAATAGCTGATCCTCCTGGACCATATCATTCATAAAACATCTCCATAAGCTGATCGCCGTCTCCAGTCCCAGCACCTTTTTCGATCGCTCTCGTAACAACATCTTTTGGCAAACTTGCTTCTTTTGCTTTCACCAAAATAGTCGCCAATGATGGATTCAACGATGGATCTGAGCCTTGTCTTGCCGCCATTTGAATCAATTTACCGATTCTCGCGTAGACTTTTGATTTTTTCGCATCTTGCGCAGCCTTACGATGTTTGATATTATGTCGTTTACTATGTTTTGCCATGGATACAGTACAAAAAAGAAAAAAGCGATCTCATGTGAAATCGCTTTTTTATAGTGAAAATAAGAGAAATTACAATGCTTACTCTTTATAGTAATTGATATACTCTATCAAGAGAAGATCAAGAAATCATTGAAGTATACGTGTTCCACGACTCTCTTCTTTTTGTGATGATATTGCACTAACCAAACAAAAAGCGTTTTCTATTGCTTCTTGACGATTTGTTCAAGGTGCATATTTATTCAAATAACGCGTTTTTATTGTTTCAAGGAGAACCATTTCTCTAAGCGATAAAACATTAATCATTGATTTACCATTTGATAGATCATATATTTTTTCGCGAATTATTTTTCTTCAATTACAAACTGGTTCTTGTGCTATTGATTGTGTTGTAAACGATCCATTATGTTCTCATGATGCATTATGTTCTGAAATAGATGAGTCAGTATCATCAGTATTTGATACACTAATTGATGAAGACGATCATCATTTATTTAATGTTCATGTGGTAATTGACCCAGTAAGATTCCCTCACGTAGATACTTCACCACTTCCTCAATTTGATCATGTACTTGGCGGTAAAGCTGGTTGATCAACAGTAACGGTATACATAACCATAGTTCATTCAGTACATCATGAGAGCTGTCCTCCAGGCAATCCAACTGATAGTGATGCTTCCATACGATATTGCCCTACTCCAGCAAAATTGAACCTTCCTCAATCATTGAGTATAAATCAAATAGAATCATTGGTATCCAATTCTACTTTTGTTTTCGAAAGCCACGTAGATGGATTGGTCAATGGTGGTGTAGAGCCATCTGGTGCTGAATAATCAATTGGAAACGCACTTACATCGTAAATTCATCACACACAGGTATTTTCCAAAAT
>CAZIUS010000107.1:0-3921 GCA_964542385.1 uncultured Candidatus Peribacteria bacterium | reverse complement strand
TGTTTTTTTGTCGTTGCAATCATTTCACCCTTTGCTTTGCGAATATGCTCATTTCTGTTCATTTCTTTCAATTTCCTTCGATTTCCTTCGATTTCCACTCTCTTTCTCTATCACTGCTCTTCCTATTTTCTCATAAAAGCTTTCTCCGATTGTGAAATCGTGTGTGATTCAGAGTTTATCATAGAAGTGTTTAAATTCTACCATACTAGATGCCACAATGTTTTGCCAAATTGAAAATGCGGCTGTATCTCATGCTTCTAAAGCGAGAAATGTGTCTGTTGCATTGGTTTTAAATATTGCAAATTGTTTGTTAAATGCTTCAGATGTGGTATGAGGAAAATATAATTTGAGTGCATCCGCAATTGCTTCATCTCGTTGTTTTGCACATCATTCAGCCTGTCTAAAAATCGTATAAATCTGATAGTTCAAATCATTATCACGAAAACCTTGTGAATATAAGATATCATGCCATCTTTTCCATCCTTCGATAAGTTGACCAAAACCACCTCGATCGTTGATATGATTTCGGCGATGGACACTGTATCCTGCATGTTCGTAGATATTACTGAGTACGTAGCCAATCACAGTCGATCTAATATGGCCTGCGTGGAGATGTTTTGCTGCATTTGGGCTGCTATATTCTGCGATAGCGATTTGTCCTTTGTAGATATCCAGATCACCATAATCATCGCCGAGCGAGAGGATTTGCTCTCCGAGATTTCCCCAAAAAGATTCTTCTAGCGTACAGTTGATATAGATACCTTTTTGTTCGATAGTCGTGAGATGAAGAGAGGAAGTATTATCTTTCAGTAACGTAACGACTTGAGGCACAAATACACTCGCAAACTCTTTTCACAGTGTCCTCACAATTGACGTATCGAACTTGATTGTCATATCAGCATGAAACATAACACGATCGATCCAATGGATTTGACACTCAATTCGTTCGATTTCCGGGAAATTGTTCGTTACAAAAGATTTGATTGTTTCTTGGATGCGTGTGTGGAGTTGTGTTATGATGTATGCATTGGTGGAAGTGTATCCTTGCGCTATTCTTTGTTCATTAATTTGTTTAATTTGAGTAGGAAGGGCGTCCAGCAGAGCGGTGTTATAACTTTCTAATGAAACTATATCGTGCATGAGAAAAAATCAAAATGAATTGATGCAGTATAGTAATTTATTCACTTGTTGCAAGCTTCTAATACACCTTAATCTTTGTTCTTGCCTTCACAGGAACGTCTTTTTCGTATTGTATTTCTGCGGTTATAGTAAATTCTCATGCTTCTTCATATCTGTTTGGCGCTGAACTACATGATCTATCATCACATCAAAGAACTTGTCCATTTCAAAAATCCCAATCGATGTGTTTCACTGCACCGTCTGTTTCTACACGGAATTGAACTATTTCTCATGCTCTAACTTGGTGCGTAGGATGAGAATCGACGAGCACATTAACACTTTGTTGTTTTTTCTTTACTGAAATTGCTGTAGGGACGCGGTAGGTATCAGTAAATCATAATTTCGTTTTTACCGTAACTGAAGGAAAAAATTCTCCTTGCTCAGTTTCTTGATTAAATCTATAGGTGTGCGTAATTTTTCATTGTGAAATGTTTTGTTTGGTTTCTCCATCACCAAAATCCCAACTAAAATAGACAATCTCGTCTTTTTCGTCATACAACGGAGAAACTGAAGCATCAAGGGTGACTTCCAATGGATCGTCTCAGACTTGATTGGTTACTTCAATCATCGCTTTTACAGGTTGTCTACTAACGGTAACTTCATATTCTTGTTCTGTAACATTACCTTGTTCAGTGGTTACGATAAAGGTTAGTTTTTTGTTTCATAAATTGGTAATAGGTACTTCAAATACTTTGGAACGATCTTCGAAAATTTGTTTTCCGTCGTATTTGAGTTGTACTTTTGCGTTTGGATCTGGTTGTACGTCTGTGACAGTAAATTCTAAGAGTGCAGGAATGAGATTTACGGAAATTTTATTTTCAACAGTATCAAGAGATATTGGAGTGTTTTCACCAATTTTGAGAAATGGTGTTGAATCATCTTGGCTTCGTTTCAGATCGAAACTTACTTGATTTCAAGCAAATCAGACAACTACTGGAGCGGTACGACAACTTCATTTTTTGCCATCTGCTGTAACATATTTTGTTTGAATTTCATAGCGTCATCCTTTTGGGAAAGTATATTGAAAGCTATTTCTCGATTCTTTGATTGTATCGACAATTGTGTCTAGACTGGTATCCACAATCGTGTAATGATATTCATCGACTTGCATGAGTTCGTCAAATTTTGGTGCCCATCTAAATTTTCTATCTTTATCGACAGACTCTGGTGTAATGGTACATTGTGCAAGTTCTGATTCCAATACTCTAAGGTCAAACGTAAACCGTGTCTGAGCATATTTTTCAAATCCAGGGAGTCTATATCTGATTGGATAGAGTTTTGATGAACCAAATGGGAATGAAAATGCAGCATTGTTAGTAATATCAGGTTGTCCATCATTATCAAAATCCCATTCAATACGATCATCAGTAAGTCATAAATCAGAGAATAATAGTTGAGCTCTAAAATTCACTGTGACTGGAGAGGTTCAGATAATATATTCATTTAATTTGTCATTGAGTCTTGCTGTATCTCCTACCGGTTGTAGTTGGATTTCTGCTCCAATGGTGAGGTCTCACACAGGGAATGATTTAGTGATTGTTTCTCCTGAACTTCTGTCTAGATAGATTACATTTAAAATAATTGGATATGATCATTTGTTGAGATATAAACAATATCAAGGGAAGAAATTGTTTGTCTGTGCTTGATATATTTGTTGACCAGCATTGAGTTTTTGTTCATTGCCACATTCAACTTCAAAAGAAGTGATTTGTGCATTACTTCATAATCCAGGTAATATATTTTTATCAATTTGTGGTTTATTTAATTGGAATTTCATTTTTAATGGCGCAATAACTGGAACTCAGTCATTAACCCATATAGATGTTTCTTTTGTTTCAACAAAAGGCATAACTAACTGATCGGTAATTATTTTTGATTTTGTTCATAATGATTTAATTTTACTAATACTTAAAGTTCCTGCAATTATGGTAATAATAATAATTAATACTCAGCCAATTAATCACAATATAAATGGTAATTTACGTCATTTAACCGTTACTAGTCTGTAAATATTCAAAACAAACACATAGAATCATCCCAAAAAGAGAATTCAAAAGAACAACGAAGCGAATATGAGAAGTATATTTTTAACATCATCGATTTCCAAACCAACACCTTGGAGAAAGTCCGCAGATTCTATAGCATAATAAAGCCCGACAAAAACGAGCAACAAAAAGATCATAAAAAATCATCCGCATCCGATAAGAAATATTTTCGGCGATATTTTTGATCATTTTTTTACTACTGATTGAATTTGTTCTGATTTTTCTTGTTGCGTGCTTCATGGCGCAACAGCGACTTGTTTCGCTTGCAGTCTTTCAAATGGATCTGCTGCATCACCCAGATCGACAGTAGCTGGAGCAATTTCCGCTTCAGGTTTTGGAGTGTTTTTTGTTTCGTTATCGTTTGGCATAACTACGCATAAAAAAGTAAAATTTATACTCTTATAGTATAGACAGAAACGCCTTAAATTGCAAATTTACTGTTGTTATTTGGTTGACAAATATATGTCTGTTAGTATAGAATTTGTTTTTTTCCATACTTTTTTCCTTGATGAAAAAAGTAGGCAAAAAAATCAAGAATACACCAAGACTCACAGATTAATCTATGTTATCCCTATTAATATTTTGTCTGTCTATGTATGTCACGCGATATATCGGTCAGCGATTTACGTATAGATGGCTATCACGGTGGTTTTGCTTGTTCAAACAAATTGGTGTATTCATTTCTTTGAATTAGATA
>CAZIUS010000106.1:0-3962 GCA_964542385.1 uncultured Candidatus Peribacteria bacterium | reverse complement strand
TTTGGAATATTGGTTTCGAAACGCATTTCGACCACAATCCCTCTAATTGCACTGATTACTCATGTACTCATTATTAGTTATGATATAAAATAAAAAACACATATGTAGTGTATACAAAAAAAGAGAGCTTTTGCAACCCTCTTCTTTTTTTATCTGTGTACTTTTTTCTAAATGAAAAAAACATAAATACTTATTCTTTCAGAAAATAATAAATACTTATTTTCTTTCAGAAAAAGCATAAATATTTTTTTTCTAAATGAAAAAAGTATAAATACTTATTTAAATTTATTGTTTTTTCTTTACATATTCTTCCATAACTTCACCAAGCGCTTCAATAAGAATTGAATACGTTTCTTTGTTTTCCTTGTTTATGGGATGTTGTGGTATTTGAGGTGGCATATTTTCAGTATACCTCATCTTGGTCCAATAGTCTTTCGCTTTCAAAATAAGTTGTAACGTATGTGCTGGTTTGGTGATGCGATTAAATACATAGCGACTATCTTCTACTTGTATACGTAACGTTCATAAATTAAACAAAGATGACCAAAATCACGTATGTGCATGTTCAATGCTTTCTATTGCAACTCGCTGAATTAGTGAAATGGTTTGAGCAAATGGGCTATGTCGTTGAAATAAGATAAGTCATTCTTCGCTGATGACAAGAGCATCAAGATATTTGTTCAATAACTCATAAAAACAAACAATATAGATTATAAGGACAATGAAACTGAATGCTCACTGTAAAAATTTCTCATTGATACTTTCAAATAAATCAAAAAACAGAGCACATCATGCAACAAGCACAAAAAGCACTCCGTATTTGATTACAATTTCTCCATATTGTAAATTATCATGTCAGATAATTTTTTTCACACGAAATTCTTGAAGATATGAACCAATTATTGCATGTTGGAGAGTAGTTGCTGTCATAAACAATCAAGGAACAAAAGTAGGGAAATTCAAAATTTCTACGCTGCTTTCATTTGATCAATTTTTTTCTGTCTTTCTAAGAATTTTTCCATTCTTCATTTAATTACTCTGGTTTCTTTTTTACCAGTGTAAACAGGATGACACTTTGGACAAGTTTCAACTTTGATAGGTTTCGTAACTGCTCCACTGAGCGTATAGCTTGCTCCACAAACACAGGTTACTTCTACAGCATCTGTATACTGAGGATGAATTCAAGATTTTGGCATTGTATAAGAAAAGGTTAAAGTGTTAAATGTTGTTAAACGGTAGTTAAAGAGTTAAATATTGTTAAAGGGTTAAACTTTTTAACCTATTAACTATTCAACTTTTTTAACTATTTTGCGTAATAATTTCCATATGCTATAGCGTCTTCTGAGCGATCGTAGATGAATGTTTCTGGATTTCAACCAAACCATACAGCAATTTCAGCATTAACTTCTTCTGGTAATTCTGAAGCATGGATAAGATTATGAATTGATCTTCATTCAAGATTAGCAATTAATGGAGTATCTACTGAAAAATCTGCACGGATAGATCAAATATCTGCTTTGTTTGGTAATGTATGACCAACAATCTTTCTTACCATAGTAACTGCTTGCAGTCCTTCAATAATTATTGCAACTGCAGGACCACTAGTAAGATAACCAACAAGTGATTCTGCTACTGCTTTCCCAATAACCATTTTATCTGCAGTTCAAAAAACTTCTGCAGCGTCTAATCCTAATCATTCTAGACTTCCTAATGATTTTTCACCAAGACGACCAATCCAAGCATCGTCATTCATAGGATAATGAGCTCTAACTTGAGCTTCAGTAGCTTGTATCATTTTCATTGCAACAATTTTCAATCCTCTGTTTTCGAATTTACTGATAATAGTACCAACGAGACCTCTCATTACACCGTCAGGTTTTACCATAACAAAGGTTATCTCTTTTTTGAACTGTGCAATAACTTCTTGTGCGTTAGACATTTTTTATAGTGAAAATTAAAAATATTGGCAGGCAATGCATGTATATGTATGAATTTATGATGTGATTACAAGACTATTTATCTTCATTATCATCAAGTTGTATTATTATGTCTCTAGAACCTAGATCATCGTTTTTTCTGAGCACTAGAATTGCAATCAACAACGTAATTAATCACGGCAATATCATCCATATTGGTGTCATCAAAACAAGTTGATATGCATATGGAATATGTCACACTGAATAGGCAAGAGTTTTTATTCATTCTAATGAAACCATTTGTCATCAAAATAATGCAATTGAAATACCAAGTGCTAAACTCAGTATAGTGCAGGGGAGGAGAATAATAGTCAATCATATTTTTAAAGCATTATTTTTAATATTTCAAAAACTAATATGGGATTTCATAAATAAAAATAACAGGAGAACAAAATAGATAGTAAGCAAAATAGTAGGTTTTCATGCAACTAATAACTCACCAAGTCGATGTTGAAATCAATCTACTCGTCTATCAATTTTCCCAATCAATAAAAATCAACTAATAAGATCAAAAAAATTATTGAATGCTAAGATTATACTTGCAATGAAATAGTTCGCCATAATGATTTTAATCATTTTTTCTAATCACAAAATCAGTGACAATATGCCAATCATTCATGCGACCGCAAACATAGCAGTAAAAAGATATTGTTCCATACAAAAAATCAGTGGAAATAGAAATTAAAGTGTATATACTCGTATCAACTGTAGAGTCAAGCAAAAATTAATTACACTGTTAATCGTAACTTTTAATTATTACTTTATTAATGGATATTACTAGAATACGTGATTATTTAGATTATAAACCTGTATTGGATCGTACGCCAGAACAGCTTTTTGATGCAGTTATGAAAAAAGTAACGTATTTATCAGCAAAACAAAAACAACAAGTGAAACTGGCATTTCATTTTGCTCACAAATATCATCATGAATGATTAAGATTGTCGGGTGAAATGTATATGATACACCCGATCAAAGTTATGGAATTTTTACTTGAGCTTACACCTGATGTAATATCATTACAAGTTGCTCTTCTCCATGACGTTATTGAAGATACAGAAGCTACTTACGATGATGTAAAAAAAACATTTTGAAGTGAAGTTGCGGATTTATGTGTTTGATTAGAGAAAGTAGCAAAAGTTAAATATAGAGGAGAGGAAAGAAGTATTGAAACGTTAAAAAAAACATTTTTGGCTATGGGACAGGATCTTAGAGTAATTTTTATTAAACTTGCAGATCGTGTACACAATATACAAACACTTCATTATCATCCTGCAAAGGTAAAGAGACAAAGAATTGCTGAAGAAACATTGAAAGTATATGTGCCAATAGCAAAAAGATTATGATTGTATGTCTTTCAGTGATTATTGGAAAATGGTGCATTTTATCAACTAGATCCCAAAGAATACACAAGAATCGCATCATGGATTAAAAAAAATTATTGAAATATTGATAAATATAAAGATCAATGAATTGATTTGTTGAGACATATATGTACTGAAGATGGTGTTCCACCAATATCAGTTTTATGAAGATTAAAAAGTCCGTACAGAATTTTTACGAAATTGCAGAAGTACAAAACACAAGATATTAGTAAAATTATGGATATTGTTGCTTTCAGAATTATTACTGATTCAATTACTGATTGTTATAGCGACCTTGGTGCGATTCATAAACATTTCACACCAATCTTTTCAAAGATGAAAGATTATATAGCATTACCAAAACCAAATAATTACAAAAGTTTACATACAACAGTACTTGGAATGTTTTCATTTCCTGTTGAAATACAAATTAGAACACAAGAAATGGATATGGTTGCTAATTATTGAGTTGCAGCACATTTTGCCTATTCTGAATCATGAACATCAGTTTCAGTTTCTGAAAATCAAGCAGCGTGGATACAGAAATTGCAACAACTTGCAGAAAAGTATCAATGAGGTGATGATAATGACAAAGAAGATTTTAAAAATGAGTTGGATATTG
>CAZIUS010000105.1:0-3964 GCA_964542385.1 uncultured Candidatus Peribacteria bacterium | reverse complement strand
TGAAAAGCAATTGAAAAATCTCAGAAATCAAAATCTTGATAATATTGATCAGAAAATTAATTCTGCGAAGATTATTAAAGATCTTGAAGCAAAGATTAAAGAAAGTGAAGCTGGGCTTAAACAAGAGCAGGCAAAACTTACAAAACTCGCCGGTAACACAATGTCAGTTGACTATACAACTCAACAAAAACTTGTGACTGAAATGGAATCAGCATATCGACAACTCCAGTCAGAGAGAAAGGAAGAATCTATGAGATTTCAGGCCTATGAGAAATATGAACAATATTTTACTGGGATGATAATGTCAGAAGAACAGACAATTTCTGATCTATTTGCTTTTTTAGGGAAATTTGAAATATCTCGAAAAAACAGAAAAATTGGTGTGCAATCGTGGGTATCACAACAGCAGTCAGCAAATACATTAGAAACTACTGCTATGTATGCTCCGATTGGAGACAAAATGGATGCGTTGCTTGCTGAACAGAGCTTGGAAACAGCTGTTGCTGGAAGAAAAGCGACAGTTGAGGATATGAAAAAGCATGCCGATATTATGGCAAGAAATGTTGAGAAGACGCTTGAGTTTATCACTACCATGGAAAAAATTCGTGACGAAGAAGAAGTGGTAATTGATTTGATGAAGAGTGGTGAGTATAGTCGACTAAAGGCTGATGGTGGTGGTAGTGATGATAGCAGTTTACCGACAGAAACTGCTAAATCAACTACATCAAGAAGAGTCAGAAGCTAATTCTTTGCTCAAAGTGAATGAATGTATTCATAATTAAGAGCAGTAATTAATTAATTAACATGGGAACCTTCTGATTGTAGTTGGTTCCCTTTTCAAAAATCTTGAATATGAGTAATCAAATTGGGTTCTCAGAACTCGACCAATCACTCTTGGACAGTAAAATGCAATATGATGCGTATCATAGATACTTACCAAAATACTTAGATCATTTAATTGAACACTTACCTGTTCTCGTTGATGCAAAATTTCTTTCTGAGAAACATGAGTTTGCAGCATTGGAAATGGCAATTAAACAATTAAAAGAAACAGTTTTGAGTTTAAAGTTCAAATACTTGTTTGATCCCAAAAATGCTTTGAGAGTTGACGTGACTCATAGTGGTTTTCCAAACTACTTTGAAATCCATGCTCTTGAGAAGGATTTTGAAAATGTTGATAAACAGACTGCTCCAGAAAGAGCGCTTATTGCAAAGAGAGAAATGCTTGACTTTATGATGCAACAAAAAAAGGTAAGTACAAAGATTCAGCAGTTAATATCGAGATATACCTATATGTCGATGTTAAACTATGATTCAGTATTTAAAATTTTTAACCCATCATTGCAAGTATTTGCATTGGAACATAAGAAAGAGTATGTGAAATACTTTGTTTCTTGGAGTTGTTATACCACAGCTTCAAATAGACCACAAGTTTATTTGATGGAATTTGAGTATCATAACAAAGGGAATTCAATTTATGAGCATGAAAATGATTTAGATGATTTGTATACCAAATTGCTTTCGACGAATTGGAAAACGCAAGCACCATTACAAAACATTGTTTCTCACATAGATCTCTTGTGTCCAAACATTAAACCGAAGTTGCTCAAACGAGTAGACATAGGTCCATATTATACAGTTTTTAAGAAAGATGAATCTGTGTTTGCACAAATATTAAGATCATTTGACTCATTCAAAGATAATATTATGTGTATGACAATTGAATCAATTGAATCGATTTCAGAAGTGAAATCAAATGGTGGAATCTCAGAAGTCCTTCAAGTATTCAATATTCCCTCGGAGATTGAAGAGTGTCAGGAAAGAAAATGTTCATCAATTGATCGTTTTATTTTTACGACACATACTATTTCTCAAATTTTGTACTCATTGTACAAGAAAAATGTTGTGGATAAATTAACTTTGCCACCAATTATTATTAACACTTAAATAAGTAACTTCATGAATACAAGTGAATATTTAGAAATAAAGCGAACTGATATAGTTAAGTATGAAAAGGAAATCAATCCCTTTTTCGAGACTGTATCATGGGTAATTAACCCAAGCGTTGCAAAACGCATCACTGAAGAGCAAAGTTTTAGTGCATATGCATCAGCATCAGCACGAAACATGGGCATTCAAGCAAATAAAATGTCTTTATCAGTTGCAAAAGTGATGACTGAGAAATTCAAATTTCCGGTTATTCCTCCATATGCAAACCAATGTTTAAATATTATTAAAGAAGCATTGTGTGTAGGATATTATATTATGGATAAATACACGGAAGCATCAGGTCTGAAACGACTCTATGATTTAAGGCATAGTATGCAACAAAGTAAGAGTGATCTGAGTACTAATGAATTGGATGAACTTAATAAACTTGAAGCAACAGCAATGGTGATCTTTGTGTATACTACTGCAAATTATGTGGTTTATAGCACTTCACAGATTGCAGCTGATTCTAGAACAGGAATAAATATTAATATTGGTGAAATTCCTGAAATTGTCACTACAAATGAAGTTGATGCTGTAAAAGCTATGCTTTATTATTATGGTACATACATTAAGGAAGCAAACAATATTGATACTGATTTACAGGTACTCCATTTTACTGAATTGTACTTCAGATCAATTGTTGACAGAATGCTTTTGGTGAAAGATAGTTTGGTGAAAACCGACTATTTTGAAAACAATGCATTTCTTCTTGAAGGATCTGATTTTACGTTGAATGGTTTTAAATCGGTAGAAGTTGATGCGTTTGTAAAGACTGTAGAAGTGCCTGTAAAGGAATTTAGCGAGATTTATGGTAATCAGCGTATGAAGATACTGATCAAACAAATTTCGCAGTTCTGTTGTACGTATAACTTTACCGTTGGAAAAAATCCAATCTTGGAACTGGTGAAAAATCCTCCCAAACGAATTTTGGGAGAGGGAATGCCAGGGACTGGTAAAACAGAAATCGGAAGAGCAACGTCAACAGAAATGGATCGTATTTGTAAATTTAGAGATGTTCCATTTAGAACAATCTTATTTCCAAAAAACTTGAAAGATAAGATGGTTGGTGGTACAGAACAGAAGGCTCAGACGTTCTTTAATCAATTTAAACAAACTGACAAAATCATGCTTGGTGTCTTTGATGATTGTGAGACTGATTTCAAACAGAGATCAGCAGATCGATTTGATGGTTCTGATGGAATTGTTCAGATTTACCTCACGGAAGCTCAGGGAATGACAACAAAAGAAGTGTTTAACTTCATTTGGTTGTTCCTAACGAACAATCCTGGATTGATGGACTCAGCAGTCTTATCTCGTAAAGATGTCAAACAGGGGATCAATGGTGGAGAAACACCACATGATTTTACTGACATGATTACAGGTTGGAAAAGGGGGCTTTCATCGAATAAAGGATTAAACGCGTATATTGATCTGAAAGATGGTCCACATTATAAACCTTTTTCTGACCAAGTAATGACATTTGAGTCATTGATGGAAAGAACAAAGGATTATAGTCCTACTTCTCAGGAAGTAAAAGACTGTCTGGATATTGCTCAAAAAAAGTATGAGCCTACGTATGATGAATTCTTTGGTGAATTTTTCTATCAGCTTTGGCTGAGGAATAATAAATTCACCTTTAGAGAAATGGCCAATATTCAAAAACAAGTTGATGTTCGAAGATTAAACTTTCTGTACCCTGAAGAATGGATGTATAAAGATGGTCAACCAGATGTGTTTTTTGGACTCAAAGGACAAGAAGGGTATGATCGTCAAGTAGCAATGCTTAATGAACTGATGATTTCAAATCTTGGAGGACAGACAATGTCAGAAATTCTACTTATTGAGTCATTAGTCCATGCAGATAACTTCTTCCGAATTCATGCATCCGAGGGTGAAAAAAAAGCCCAAGCATATGCTGATGATATGAGAGCGAGAGCTCGTGCAAATGAGATTTTGTCGGCTGGACAAGATT
>CAZIUS010000104.1:0-4040 GCA_964542385.1 uncultured Candidatus Peribacteria bacterium | reverse complement strand
GATAATTTATTAATCCATTTTCTTGCTCTAGAAATATAATAAATATAATCAATAATCTTAATGAAGATAAGAGCAAAAATGACGTTAATAATTCACTGCCTTGCTTTGTCAATTTTTTCTTCTTCACCAACCGCGGTGACCATACCAAATCCATACCATGCAATAAAAAATATTGCCAGAAAGAAAGCAAACGCCTTCAATATTGATAATATCAAAAGTGCAAGTGTGTTAGCTTTATCTGCAACAGCACTTCACTTTTCAGATCATTCAAAAAGTCAATCTACAGCTCAGAGATTAAGTAACTTTGTGAGAATTCGCCACGCAAGAAAAAATATCAAAGCTCATAAAATAATATACAATAGACTCATTTTTGCTTTTGCAATACCTTCTGGATTATCAGCATTGATAATAAACTGAAATCCAGCATAGACGAGTAGTGCAAAAAACAAAGCCACAGCGACTGTTCTTATAAAATTCCGAATCTGTCATCCATTAATTCCTCATTCGGAAGGATAAAATATTTTCTTAAGATTTTCAAGAATAGGATCATCCCAATTAATTGAAAAATCATATGCTTTTTCATCGCCATTTCATGATTTATCTAAGAGTGGTAATGTAAAATCATCTATAAAACTTGAAGCATATGTTTGCAATGAACAAAAAAGACATAATACAGAGCAAATAAAGAAAAAAACTTTTTTAATCATACTACCGACACAAAAAATAAAATGTAATGTTATTTTCTTAATAAATCAGAAACCTCTTTAGCAATTGATTTTTCCAGCAATTCTTTGGATTTTAGTCATCATAATTGTGAAAATGAATGATCAGGTAAATAGATACAAAAAATTCAAATCAAAATGGCTAAAATATTCGACATAAATTGATTCTCTGGAAAAAAATAAATATCAATTAAATTCCATAATCATCTTCGCACAAAGACTACCCCAACACACAAAACGAGATTTGGTATAAATGTTTTATCTCGTTTAAAACTCAGTCAACTAAATAAACGGGAGCGTAAATGATACATTTTTGATTGAGTAATTTGTTTCTTTTTTTTCATTACAATAAAAAATATAAATTTAATTTACAAAAATTTGATAATATATTGCAATCAATATTTTTAGCACAAAATAGAATCAAGTAACCAACAATATTCATAATGCTATATAAATCATTCTGGTCTTAATAGCACTTGCTTCTTCTGCACTCACAGGAGATAAAA
The DNA here is from genome assembly GCA_964542385.1 of uncultured Candidatus Peribacteria bacterium. GTDB lineage: Bacteria > Patescibacteriota > Gracilibacteria > Absconditabacterales > Absconditicoccaceae > CAYLWY01. The sequence continues at coordinate 2,812 of CAZIUS010000104.1, read as the reverse complement.
CCAATCTTAATCAATTATAAATAATCAACAAAACAGCTCCACTCAATGCAAGGAACACAACTCGTTGTAAATAATATGAAATATTTTCCCTAACACTTTCCAATGTGCTACTAATCTTATTTTCAGCATTGAATTCCTGGTTATTCGTTACTCAGTCTAATTTTGTTTTTACAATATCACTTTTATCTTGATCAACGATATCTTTTAATATTTCATCTGGTCATCGATTTTCCATCTCATACTTTTTCCAAGTACTTGCACTTTCGCTTGCAAAAGCATTCTCTGGCAAAATATTTGCAACGAACAATCAGCAAATTACACCACATAAACAACTAAGAAAAAGATATGAAAAAACTCTCATTGGTTTTGATTCTAAATAAAGAACAACTATAGTGTATACAATCAGTTCTGAAAACACAAAATAATCAACGTGTTTGATGAAAGAGAATTGGCATAATCAAAATTTTATTATCTTATATATTTATTACCTATGAAAAATAAAAACTTATTAAGAAATTATTGACGGCTATTTATTGCGCTTTGTGGTTTATCTTTATGAATTTGACTTCGAACAAAATGAATTACTCTCCAAAAATGAATTCATACAGGACAGAATATACCATCAATACATGAAGAAATTTCACTTACCTGAACACTATTTTTGTCTCCCAATACGAGTCATGAATGAGTCATAACCATTCTCAAATCTGCAAAATATAGCATATCAATTTGGTGATATCAAATAACAGACAAAGAATTTATTCATGTTTTGAAACAAAAAGCTGATCAATGAATTACTGTTCGTATAATTCTTGAAAAAAGTACCTATTGATGAACAAGCAAAGAATATAATCAATTTATAAAACAAATTCAAAATTCAGCGATTCAAGTCAAGTCTGATGAACATTTATGAATTAATTTTCAACACGCAAAAACAATACTTATCGATAATAACTCATTTTTGGTGAGTAGTGCAAATTACTCATATTGATGATTTTTTCACAATAGAGAACATTGGTTTTATTCACATGAGCCAAACCATAGCAAGGCTTTATCTACTCTGTTTGACAATGATTGGACAGAGAAGAAAGAACAGACACCTCCTCTCTTTGATTCATTGCGAATTTGTCCATTTAATTGTCGTGAACAACTTACACAATTTATTGACAGCGCAAAAACTTGAATAGATATTCAAGCGCAATATCTCGAAGATGAACAACTCATCAATCAATTAATTACTAAAAAAAACTGATGAGTTACGATACGTGTTATAGTTTGAAAATATCAAGAAAATACGCTTCCATCAACACTTCAAGAATCAGTGCGTATTATGAATGATCCAAACGTTCATGCTAAATCAATTCTGATTGATTGATCCAAATTGTATCTGTGAAGTATGAATTTAAGTGAAAATGCTGTAGAAAAAAATAGAGAAATAGGTATTGTCACAAACGACAAATATGTCATTCGTCAGTTTTTATGACAATTCGACAAAGATCGACAATCAATTTCACCCTAGACCATGACATTCCAAGACAAAATTTTACATCGATATGAGCAAAACAAGAGAGATCTTCCTCGAAGAGACACATTTTCAGCATATCCAGTATTGGTTAGTGAAACCATGTTACAACAAACACAAGTAGACAGAGTAATTCCAAAATTTAACGCCTTTATGAAGACATTTCCGACTTTAAAAAGTCTTTCTGAAGCACCTAGAGAACTACTCCTTGCTCATTGGTCATGATTATGATTTAATAGTAGGGCAATTCGTTTACAAACGTGTGCAACAATTCTTCTCGAACAATACCAATGAATACTACCAAAAGACAGAACGACCTTACTCACACTTCCTGGTATTTGATCATATACTTCGTGTTCATTACTTGCATTTGTCTACAATCTCCCTGCTCCAGTAATTGATACTAATATTAGAAGAATTTATATCCACGAATTAGGAATTCCAGAAAATACTGGTAAAGAAGCATTTGAATCTATCGTCTTGCATCATATTCCTGAATGACGTTCAAATGATCGACATAATGCATTAATGGACTATGGTTCGACAGTACTCACGAGTAAAATAACTGGCATCAAACCACTCTCAAAACAATCTCGTTTTGCATGATCACGCAGACAAGTGAGATGAAATGTACTCAAACATATACTCAAGCATTGACCTACAGCTCGCACGATTCTCGAACGTGAATATCCACATGAAGAATTTGATATTGCTATAGGACAATTGTTAAAAGAATGATTAGTGTATGAAAATAAATCTATTATTTATTTATAAATTTGCATGCAAATTTGTTTACAAAATTTGCTTTTATAATATATTTCATTAAACTTCTATATATCTTTTTATTCTTGAAAAATAAGATGTATACTTATGCGCAAAACAGTGAAGATGCGTGAATTGAAATCGATGCAGAATGTATATGAAATTGATCATGTAAATTTAGTCCATACAAAACATTACGTATAAGAACTGATACTGATGGTATCAACTCTCCTGAATCATTTGTCCAAGATGTATTTTTATGAGCAACATTTTTTATCGGCACTTTAGCGACCTTTTGATTAGTCATTTCTGGAATGCTTATGGTATTTTGATGAGCTGACGAATGAATGTACGAAAAATGAAAACAATGATTTAAATATTCTCTTATTGGTGTCCTTCTTGTTATCTTGAGTTATTCCATCATCAGAGCTGTACAATATATTGCGCAATGAACTGCTTAAATGCTTATATAAAAAATTGTAAAACAATTTTTTACGTAACAAATTCATTCTGAATTTGTTATACTAC
>CAZIUS010000103.1:0-4075 GCA_964542385.1 uncultured Candidatus Peribacteria bacterium | reverse complement strand
GAAGCATTTGACGAATACGGACGAGTGAAACTCAAACCACTGTTTAGTGCATTATGATGAAGTATTGATTATAATACACTGAAGTTGGCGTTGGTGTTTGTGGATTAGCGTGAAGAGGTGAGAGAAGTCGAGTTATTGTACCAGCTAAATTTGTGTTATAAATTTAGCGCAGTGAAATTTGTGTTATAAATTTAGCAAAGCTAAATTTGCAATTTTAATCTATCCTTCATATACTTACTATATATCTTTTTAGATATTTGACAAGTATATGAGCGCAACTAAACTAACACTTCTTGAAACAATTATAAAACCCTTTGTGAACTGATGGGTTGAAAAAAGAGTAAAAGCTAGAGAAGATGCGCTTGCACTTTTGCAGAATGAGAAAGAAAGTATGGTGTCGAAAGCATATGAAAAAGCGAGAACAATGCTTATCGATACTAGTGCTAAATTTAATCCACAACGAGATATAGGATATATCCAGTATATGCAAAAAGAATATGAAACAGTTATTGAATGAGAAAATCAATTTAAAAAAAATCAGTGGTCGTTGATTGAACAGATATTGGTAATTTTTGTTGCCCTGTGATTATTAAAAACAGAAACGAAATATACACAAACATCGTCGACATTACTTGATGACTTACATTGATTTTTACAGGATGCTGAAGCAGCAAAACAGATTATGCAGTTATGACTTCCTGAATTACCAAAAACATCAGGGCAATATATTACTGAATCAATACGTGTCTATGAAGATCATAGACAAATGATTCAAACAGCATTGCAACAGATGAAAACGAGAACAACACCTGAAGAACTTGAAGAACAGTTATTAGATGTTTTTTGTTCAAAAGATCGGGAACAATGAACTGTTTCAGCAGAAAGAGTATTGAGTAAGGAATGAATAAATATGGTCCATGAATATAGAAAACTCTACGAAACAAAATACCAAGAGATTGAACAACGATGGGACGCTGCAGAACAAGAACGAAAACAATTGGTTGTTCTATTGATCAAAGAAGCAAAAAGTACATGAGTTACTCAATGAGTTGCATTGTATAATTATTGGAATGAACTGCATGTCGGAGAATTATCTGACAATGAATTGGAAGAATATGGAGAAAAAATAAAAAAAGAACATGAAGAAATTAACGATGATCAAGAAAATCGTAAACAGCAATGGAAAAAATTGGAGCACATGATGCATCAACTACTTTTTTCTGAATGAGAAAATCAGACTCCCGTAATGTGATGGAAAATAAATAATGATGCGCTATTGAATGAATGGACAATGATTCGTAATGGAGTGCAAAAAACAAATGAAGAAGGTGACGTAATAATTGAAAAATTACAACAGTATAGTATTGAAATAGAGCAAGAGAAAACAAATAGGGAATTCGAGAAAATGAAACAGAAATACGTGAAGAAAATAGAAGATTTAAAGAATACATACGAACTCCTAGAGGATCAAATGCGAGCAATAGAAAATGAAATGTTAAATTATAAAGTAACAAAACTATGCGAGACTCTGAAAAATACATTTTCTTTAGGAGCAGAAATAATATTGTGTGAAATTACTAAATATAAACAACAACAAGATGAATGAAAAAATAATTTAGACTTTAAGAAAAAAGTTGAAATTGCTGTGAAAGAAAAATATCGTGAATGAAGTGTTGAGTATATATTAATTCAACAATGATTATTTTGAGTATTAAATGATAATTTTTATGAAATTGCATGATATCTTGCACTACAAGAACAAGAAGGGATCCCATTCAATGTGTGAAATATGTCTCCTTTATTTTTAAAAGAATTAGATTATATCAAAAAGAAACGTTTAGAATGGATACAGAATATTGCGAATACAGATAAACCAAAAGAACAATTAAAAAATATTGCAGATAAAATGATCAGAAATAATGAATTTGTTTTAGAATATAAGGCATGAATTCTATGAGGTCGTTTTACACTGTGATCATTTAATCAAGCGTTTTGAACCAGTTATTGCTATTTATTAAACAAATCAACCATCCCCTATGATTTTGATTTTCAAAATAAACATATCTCTTTAGATGATTTAGAAAAAAGGTATATTACCAAGAAATTTAAGCATATGCAAGACATAGATATAGATACGATACCAGCTGAGCAAGAGCGTATTCGAAGTCAACATAGAATTCGTTGTGATTATTCGAAGACGTATTTGACACTTATTTATCAATTAAGGAGACAAAAGTGAGTTACTGAAAATGATGCTTTAGCAATCTACATGTATTTGACAGGACAAGGTGATGGATGTCGGTTCTGATATGAATCACATTATGATTACGTCTTATTAACTTTTCAAGAACGCAAATTGTCACCAAACAATATTAATAGAAATACTTCGTGATCCATTTTATTAACACGGAAATAAAAAAATATTTACAAGAAATATAATAATTTTTTTGAAATTACAAATTTTACTGCATGAAATTCGTAGCACTTTGAAGCTGACGTTGGTTTTTGTGTATGAGTAAAACTATTACCAAAAATTCACATTACTTATGATTGACTTTGTTTTTATTATGTGTATAAGATATATATTTTTTTATTTTCAGCAAAGTATGAAAAAATATGGTAAAAAAATTACTCTAACAGAAAATGAGATAAAAGCTATTCAACTAGGGTATGTACATTCACATAAACAAACAGAATCGTACAAAAAAGCAGTGGAATTATACAAAGAAGAATGTGCTACGTTGTTGAATGAATGATACAAATTGGACACCAAAACATGTTTATTTTTTGATGAAAGCGAATTTGCGGTTAAGATGCTTTTTGTTATCGTGCAATCAAAATCAAACGTTTTAGATGTGTTTGACGAATTTTTGAATGATTTCTTAGATACTTTAAAAAAAGGTAATAAGTAACATATAATCTTTACTACATCCTTTCCAACGGCTCGATATTACAAATCCTCAGCACATTACTTGCGACTTGGATGTAACATGCGGTGAGTCTGAGTGCTACTGCGTCATCGATCATACGATCGGTTGATCCATACATCGTATTGAATGCTTGCGTGAGTGTATAGACGTATTGGACGAGGACACAGGGTTCGTGCGTTTCTACTGCTTTTTGGAGCATGTTTGGGAGGGAACTGAGTTGTTGGAGGAGTGCAATTTGTTCGTTGGTTCGTGTGATTGTGTCGTTTGCGTTCAATTGATGCGTCCATGTAACCGTTGCTTTCTTCAGCAAACTTTTTGCTCTACAAATCGTATACAACAGATATGCACCTCATGATTGTTCAAATCATTGAATCGTTTTTTCTAGATCAGGATCGACCAGAACAGGATCCATTCTTCCTTTTGAAATATCGTTTATGATAATACTTGCTACACCAAGTGTGCGTGCGTTGTGTTCGATTTCGGACGAAGTAAAATCGCTATTTCAATCATATCTTTTTCTAAAATAATCAATCGACGCATCAATAAGTGCATGAACGTTTGAAGCACCAGCCCTGGATGAGAGTTTTTTCTTGGTCGATGCATCGACATAAAATCCATGAGCAATGTGTTTACAAATCGTTTTGGTTCCATCGTCACGATCGAGCCAACCGAGTTTTTCACCTGTTTCAAACAGTTTTTCAAAATGGTCTCCTTGTTCTTGTCCGACTTCGTACATAATCAATGCTGGATTCCAAAGTTTTGTTCTGAGTCGTAGACATCAGATATCTCTTGTCGCATAAATACTCCCGCCATCAGATCTCAGCACCACAAATCTTTCTCGGTTATCGAGGAGGACTACTTGTGCATTGATATCTGCACGAATTTCTTCATGTTTTTTTTGACGAACAAGGTCTTCCAAATCAGGATTTGCTTCGTCAAATGCTTGAATGTATTGTTCTGCAATTTCTGAGGTGAAGAGAGTTATTATTTGTTGACCATTTTTTGGCGCTTCGCAGGGCTTATGATTGCACTCCAAAAAAACAAAGTCTTGCGAATGTTGACTCATGTTCTGAGTGGTTCCTTTGTCACTTGTTTTTTTGTCGTTGCAATCATTTCACCCTTTGCTTTGCGAATATGCTCATTTC
>CAZIUS010000102.1:487-4128 GCA_964542385.1 uncultured Candidatus Peribacteria bacterium | reverse complement strand
GGATCAGGTGTTACAATCTTTTGGAATACTGGTGAGAATACAGAAACAATAAGTGAATTGTTTGCTGGCACCTATGCAGTTACCGTTATAAGCACTGAAGGGTGTGAAGCAAATAAAAAAATTACCATTACAGAACCCGATCCTCTTGTTCTGGAATCAATCATTGAAAATCCGATCTGTTATGGATCGACCGATGGTTTGATTGATGTACAAGCGGAAGGAGGTACGTCGTCGTATCAGTATGTTTGGAATAGTGGTCTTACGGATCATCTTCAAACTAAACTTGATGCAGGTTCCTACTCTGTTACTGTTACCGATGCCAATGGTTGTACGACAAACGAAACGTTTGTTCTAACTCAACCTGATAGTATTTCGATCAATGCAATACTTAGTCCGTCTAGTTGTGAAGGATTGCCTTCTGGGGCAATTTCCATCACTGCAAGTGGGGGTTCTGGTAATTTCCGGTACGATTGGAACGATTTCTTCTTTGGAAAAGATCGAACGCTTCTTCTGTCGGGACAATATGTAGTTACTGTAACAGATGGAAATGGATGTACAGAACAAGATACTTTTCTAATTAAAGAAAATGGTTGTTCTATTTGGTTTTATCACAATCAGCTCTATGTCATTATAGGTAGATGTGGTGAGTTTCCAACGTTTCCGTTTGATGTTACCGTCTATGATATTTCAGGACGTGTTAAGAAAACATTTTCTGGTATAGCTACTGATGGCGACTTCAACTCGTTGACAAATGGCATAACGTTTAATCTTTCTGACTTAAATCCAGGAATTTATTTCGTAACGGTTATTTCACAAGGCGGAGAAATTCGTCATGGTCAAACAATTATTATTCACTAACCTAAAACAAAAAATCATGAAAAACGTTTTTATTATTATCATGGTGTTAGTAATGGGATTAGTGAATTCTGTGAACGCACAACAAACCGTAAAGGATTGTCTCGGTCAGCAATGGCCGGGATGTAGCCCAGGTAGTATTGGCCCTCTCTGCTGTGAGTTTATTGTTGAAAACAAGGATAAGATAACTCCTAAAAATTCAAAAAAACTTCAAGCAGGGATTAGTTTTATGTGGAGAGGAATGCAATATTATCCTCCAGCATGGGTAATACGTCAAGGGCCGTGCTGTATCCTTGATTGGATACTAGAAAGGCCTTGTCCAAAGGATGCTGGAATTTGCAATCCAATTCCACCGAGAAAATCGGTATTAAAAAGAGAGCGAAATATTGCTCCACCGACTTTCATTATTCCTACTGAAAAAAAATGTCCCATATACCGCTATATTCAAAGAGAAGTGTGTGAAGGTGACAGTATTTTTTTCGAAAAATATTGGTTCAAACCTGGTCTTACTATGTTTGGCGGTCCAGATACCATCACTGCTGTATCTGTCTTTATGAATCCAAAAAGGATGACACAAAAAACAGTACACATCAGTCAAGGTGATAGTGTTTTCGTAAACAGCCAGTGGCAAAAATCTGCTGGAATCTTTACTGATTCATTAAACACAATTCATGGATGTGATTCTCTAGTCGTGACGGAAGTAGTGTTACTGCCGAAAAATAACTGTCCAGAGTGTGTGTTTGAACGAGAAAAATGGCTTTCTTTAGGAAGAATTTCTGTTCAAGGATTTATACTCAAAGAGTCACACAACGACTGGGAGAACCAACATCTTGGTGGATTTGGCATCAATTACGAGTATCGATTTCGTGAGAATAAAATCTTTAAAACAAATCCATGTTTTGGAGAATCTATTCTTGGCATGGTCGGTATTCGAGAAACCAATCAAGAGGCTCCTAGTAGCAACTGTTTGACCTGTAACAACCTTCCAAAAAATGCCTCTATAGCATTGGAAGGGAAATTGCAGTATAAAGTTAGTTGGTTGAAAGGTTGGCCAGTCCTACCATCACTTGCTGCTGGACCTGCATTGCGTTATACGCAAGGCGGCGACCCTGCATTGCGATGGGGATTGGTCTTCACTCCAGAAGTTGAGGGAATTATTCTGCATCAAAAGAATATTCCAAGTGTTTCCATTTTCGCCCAACATAACCTTTCACTCGGTTCAATTCCAAGTGATTGGCGCGTTGGAGTACGCGTTCATATTGGACGCAAAAAATAAATCATTTAAAAAAACAAAAATAAAAAATGAGGTAAAATCTGGGTTACCTCACCCAATAAAACTTCTGAGTATCTCAGAAGAAGACGCTGACCAAATTTTGGTTAGCGTTTTTTTTATTGAAAAAAACATGGCAATTTGAAACGATTTTCGTATACTTTGGGCAATCTATTCTATACGTCCTTGTGTCTGTATGAGAACAATCTCAATCAATTGAGCGATTTTTTTAGTTTAATGAAGCAACTATGAATAGAATCAAGAGTATTATGCTAGCATGAGGAATCCTCTTATGAACTTGAATTACTAACCATAATACACTCAAAACTGAAAAAGAGATTATTGATGTGTTACATACTGAACAATGAGTCGCCTCGTTTTATGGAACAAAAAAAGATGGCTTTATAGGGAAACGTATGGCAAATGAGAAACAACGCATGGATCCTAATGCAATGACAGCGGCGCATAGAAAGCGACCATTTTGAACAATCGTTAGGGTCATTGAAAACGACCCAAAAACACATGCATCCGACACCGTTATTGTAGAAATTACGGACAGATGACCACGAACGAAAAATAAAAAATGAAATTATAAACGTAAAATTGATTTGAGCGCAAGTGCTTTTGATGTAATTAGTCATAGAGATAAATGACATACAAAAGTCATTATTGAAGTACTCCAACGAGGTGAAGACAACAAATAATTTTTTTCATACTAATTTCTTTGCAGTTTTTTTGTTTCTGAGTATAACACCGTTGCTCTAAAAAAATGAAATGAACATTTGTTCACTTTCGTCTTGCAATTCGTTTTTTTTTTGCTATAGAGTAGTCATACCACACTGCTGATCATCAGGAGATACGTATGCGCTTTTACATTTTTGTTCTTAGCTATGTCAAAACAAACCGTCCTCGACGATGCCTTAAAATCGATTGAAAAACAATTCGGGAAAGGCGCTATTATGAAATTATGATCTGGTTGAAGCCTTGGTGCTATCAATACATTTCATAGTGGATCATTTCAGTTGGATAGCATCTTATGATGATGATTTCCAGAGTGAAGAGTTGTAGAAATTTATGGTCCAGAGTCTTCTGGTAAAACTACCATTGCGCTTCATGCAATTGCAGAAGTACAAAGAAAATGAGAAACAGCAGCATTTATCGATGCAGAACATGCACTTGATCCAGAATATGCACGCAGACTTGGTGTCGATATTGATAATTTACTTCTCGCTCAGCCTGACTACGGAGAGCAAGCGCTCCAAATTGCTGAAGAATTGGCAAAATCATGAGCGGTAAAACTTATCGTTATCGATTCGGTTGCTGCAATGGTTCCGAGAGCTGAAGTAGAAGGAGATATGGGTGATTCACATATGGGTCTCCAAGCACGTATGATGTCACAATGACTCAGAAAGCTTACCTCTATTCTTGCAAAAACAGGAACAACGATCATCTTCATCAACCAAATCCGTATGAAAATCGGTGTGATGTTTGGTAATCCAGAAACAACAACGTGAGG
>CAZIUS010000102.1:0-419 GCA_964542385.1 uncultured Candidatus Peribacteria bacterium | reverse complement strand
ACCAGAGCTGGTGAGTTCTACACCGTCAATGGCCAGAAAGTGCATTGAAGAGAAAATCTTTTAAATCTTGTTTGAGAAAATGAAGACATGAGAAAACAACTAGAACATGATGTTATCATGGCTATCAAAGATATGCGTATGGGTAAAAAAGCTGTTCCTGTTACACCGCTTGATGACGATGACGCAAGTTTGTGAGAAGAAGTAGATTTGGACGAGGAAGTGTAATTTGTAATCACGACGTAATAGATAAGAGCACTTTCGAGTGCTCTTTTTTTGCATTTTTATCAGTCACGACTATACTTAATTACGTTCTTTCATTTGAAATACAATTATGCTCCAGGAATTTTATGAACAAGATTGAATCAGGATTGACATAATAAAGGCACCCAGATGTGTTGGTGTAATTGATGATGCAAAAA
>CAZIUS010000101.1:0-4219 GCA_964542385.1 uncultured Candidatus Peribacteria bacterium | reverse complement strand
CCAAAACGTTACAAAAATGCTTACTGGTGCATACGCGTTACTGATTATGAATACCGATGATCCACATAAAGTGATCGGTATTAGATTGGGAAGTCCATTACTGTTTGGTACCAATGTCACCACCAATGAACTCTTTTTTTCATCAGATGCCCAAGCGCTCAGTGGCTATGCTGACAAGATGATCTATTTGGAAGAATGAGATTTGCTGTTGGTAGACAATCATGATTTCTTGATTTACGCAGCGGGCAAACCAGTGTTGAGACCAATCGAAGAACTTGATCAAGAAACACTCCAAGCTGCAAAATGAACCTATAAGCATTTTATGCTCAAGGAGATATTCGAACAGCCAAATATCATGAGAAGAATTTATAAATGAAGAATCAACTTCGAGACAGGACATCTCCGAGCAGATGCATTTCATGGACTTGAAACAGAAGAGTATACAACATTCAATCGAGTCGCATGCGGTACATCGTACCATAGTTCTTTACTCGCAAGTTTGCGAATTGAAGATATGACCGGTATCACCTGCCGTGTTCATATCGCAAGTGAATACGAAAACAGAACATTACCGGTCAATGATCGCACCTTGCATCTTTTTGTGAGCCAATCGTGAGAAACTGCTGATAGTATTGCCTGTCTAAAACAAATCAAAGAGCGTAACTGAAAGACCTTCTGAATCGTCAACGTGCCAGGTTCGACTATCGCGCGTCTTACTGATAGTGGTTTATTTACGAGAGCAGGAACAGAAATCGGTGTCGCATCGACCAAAGCATTTACTGCCCAAGCGGTGTGTATGCTCTTAGTGAGTATGTTCCTCGGTAAGAAAAGAGGGATGCGCGTCACAACCTACAAACATCTCATGCGTGAACTCGAGCAACTGCCGATGTATTGTGAATCCATCCTTGCAATGAGTGAATATATTAGATCAATCAGTGAACAGTTTGTCTCATGCAGCTCAGTATTCTTTTTGGGTAGAGGGTATCACGTTCCGATCGCATATGAAAGTGCATTAAAACTCAAAGAAATTTCTTACATCCATGCAGAAGCATATCCAGCAGGGGAGTTGAAACATGGTCCTCTTGCACTTATTGATGAAAATACACCATCTATTCTTTTCATGCCGCACGACGAACTGCGAGAAAAAAACAAATGATCACTCCACGAAATCCAAGCCAGAAAAGGAAAAGTCCTCGCAATCTCAGACAAAAACGTCCCCGAAGCAGACCGATGTCTCGTCATCCCATCTACATGTCCTGAACTCATGCCAATCCTGAGTGCTGTCGCTGGACAACTGCTTGCCTACCACGTCGCAGATTTGCTCAACAAAGACATCGATAAACCAAGAAATTTAGCGAAAAGTGTGACGGTGAAGTAGGTTTATTTTTTTTCATACTTTTTTCATAACAGTTATTTAATTATACTTTAGATACTTTAAATCATCTTTGATGGAAATGAAAAAAAATAACAACGTTGTAAATATTAAAGATGTAGAAGAGTTCTACAAAAAAATGTGATTAAATAAAAAAATTGAAAATCCTCAAATACAAAACGAAGAAGTAAAACGAATTAATAAAAGCACGTTTGAGAAGAACTGATTACATTATTATACACATTTTCAATACTGAAATAATAGTAATTCATTTATTTAATTTTTTTCATTCATGCCAAGTTGGTGACAGATATTAAATGAAATTCAATCTTGAAGTATTGATAATCCAAATATTATTGATGATGTACGTAGAAAATATTTAAATCTTTTATATCAAAAAACGCAAAGAAATATTATTTGTTACTATAGTTGACGATTACAAAAACCTCAATCAAACTCAATAGACATGAGTATTAATGATGATGATAAAAATTGATTTATGAATGCAGTTTATTGATTAAATAGAGAGCAATGACTTGATATAATTTTGCATACACCATGATGATGAGTTTCTGCAACAGAATCTTTAGTAAAATATCTACGAAGTGTTTTTAATAAAGAAAAAATAAGAGTAATTGTTCCTCAAATCGCTATGTCAGCATGAACAATGATTGCTTGTTCAGCAAAGACTATACTTCTATGAAAACAATCAAATTTATGACCAACAGATCCTCAACTGCATTGACTTTCAGCATGGTGAGTGATTGAGTGATTTGAAAAAGCAAAAAATGAAATTGATGCAAACCCTGCACATGTCCCATTGCGACAAGTCTTAATCTCAAAGTATTCTGCTGATTTTATTATTCAATGTATAAAAGCACAAGAACAAGCTGAATCAATAGTAACATCACGGTTAGAACAAAATATGTTATCAAATGAACCAAACAATAAAAAATTAGCTAGAGATATTGCAACATACTTATGAAACAATAATGAACATAAAGAGCATGCAAGACACCTTCACTATGAAGATTGTTTATCAGCATGACTGAAAGTAGAAAAACTTGAAAATGATCAAGAATTACAAGATTTAGTTCTTTCAGTACATCATGCATATATGATTACTTTATCAGGTACACCAACAATTAAAATTATTGAAAATCATCATTGAGTTTGATATTTTAAATCATTATCGACACAATAAAAAAACAATTCTATAAAAAGCTAAAAATTAATGATCATTACTTTTTCATTTATTCAATTCAATTTTAATCTCCTGCATACGCTTATATAATTGTTCCAGTAATGGTAAAGTTACTCATTTTTCTTTGCAACAATCCATAATAACTCAGATAAAACTGTGTTCATCGCTACGAATCGGGTCTGTTCATGATCTATAGTATTGATAATACGTACTTGGATATTTGGTACGAAATTTTTCAATTGCGTTCTGGATATCATTTTTAATTTATTCTATTTACATATTTTCAAGTGCATCTCATACGATTTAGTTATTAAATTTTATTTGCTTGGCATTTCTGGGGATGAAAGGCATTTTCGTTATTAAATTGTAATAACTCTTTATATACAAATTCTGGTGTTCACGGACCAAATTCATGCAAAAATGCATTTATCGCTTCTCATACAGGGAGTTTATAAATCACACACAAAGGGTTAATAAATGCGTTAACGTATCATTTTTTTCTTTCTTCTTTCCTGAGAATAATACTATCCATTCATTCAAATCGATGGTTTTGATGTGGTCATTGATTTAATGCAAAAAGTAAAGTACCAATAAGATTTTGATTTCCTGTAATAGGAGAAGGTTTTGCCAAAGCTATATCCACCTTATTTCATCCATTTGTTTTAAATGAGAAATAGGGGATTGCTTGAGTAGGATGAGGAGTATTAAACAATATTTGTTTAATCTTTTCTCTAATTCATATACCATTTTGAAAAAACACAAATTTACTTCATTTCGTTTCTATTAAATTTTTTGGTAAACAATCGTGTAACAATCAGATATCTGTTGCTGTACAACACATTAAAACAGCATCAATTTCCTCATGACTAATTGGTAATTTAAACACATTGTATGCGTGTACGTTATGCAAACGAGAATACTCATCGGTATATTCTCTTCCATTTAACGAACATACATACACATTTTGTCATGCTTCAGTCAACAACTGATGCCATCATTTTCCTAAATCTCAAAATCCGATAATCACGAAATTATATTTCTTCTGAGTGAGTATTTCTTGTTGTTCATCAAGTACTCAAAAAGCTTGCACTGGTAAAGTGTTTTTTGTATTTCTATTGTTTGTTTGAGTTGTATTCATATTCATGCATACATTATATCCACAAGAAGTTGTGTTGTCAAATTCAAATGCACTTATTCTTTCCCCACCACCTCGATCCTAAAATCAGCAGTTACATCCAAACGGTCTAACCCCATAATCGCGTCTTGTTTTTCTTTTGGTGCTTGTCGATAATATGGCGTCATCAAAAACAGATCTTGAAGGGTAGGAGAGGAGAGTGACAAAGGAATGTGCAGTTGCGTAACTTCTTGTATCTGTAATAACGAATATTTTTCTTCAGCTGATTTGATGATATGCTGATGAGGATTGTCTCGAATAAGTTCGATAAATCTATACAGATGCTCTGGTCAGGGTCAAACTATAATTGCTACTCATCATGGTTTCAGCACTCTGGAGAGTTCTTTTTCATCATATGGAGAAAAGATCGAAAGAACACAATCCATACTTCAATCTGCAAAAGGCAACGTATATGCACTTCACACCACAAACGTTCCCTGTGTTTTTTTGGCTGCGCATTGAACCGCAT
>CAZIUS010000100.1:0-4246 GCA_964542385.1 uncultured Candidatus Peribacteria bacterium | reverse complement strand
AAATTATCTTTAGCAGAATTTGCTTTGGTACCGACAACAACACTTCGTAGACAAGCGCAGATTGTTCTTTTTGAAACTGAACTGGATGAATCGTCTCTTTTGACACTTTTAGCAAAGTTGTGAGGAATTGTGAAATGGGGAAGTGTTGTGGAGGAGAAATCGAGGGAAGTCGAGAGGAAGTGAGAAGAAATCGAAGGAAGTGAGGAAGTGAAACAATTTTTGACGTGAGTGACGTTGGTGTGAGTGAATGACCAAAAACTTGGTATGGAATTGAAAAAGATATACGGAATAAAAAGATTTAAGATTGTGGAACAAATAAGCACTGACCTTGAAGTTAAAAAAGAATGAAAAGAGCTGATGGATCTAGGCGGTGATAAAATTGGTTTAGTTTTAGGATGGCAAGATATAGCTCATTTTGAACAAGTTGATTTTTGAAAACCAGCAAGTGGTATGGAAGTAGGTATGATGCCATCAAAGTTAGCACAAATATTGGTGAATATAGGTGTTCAGACTCTAGAATCTAGATTCCAGACTTCAGATTCAAAAATCAAAACTCAAAATTCATGAGTAAATGAACAAAAGACAATTTATGATCCATTTTGTGGATTTGGAACGACTGGGTTTGTAGCAAATCGAGTGGGACATCATTTTGTATGATCTGATTTGGTCATTACTTGAGCAAAAGAAAACGCAAAACGATGGAAGGACACTGCGCTCGCAATGACCGAGGAATTACATTTTACTGTTTTTAAACATGATGTAACTGAACCATTTGATCATCCATTGGTTAAAAAGATAGATGTAATAGTCACTGAAGGGTGGTTATGACCAGTAATAAGCAGAAAAACAAGAGAGTCAGAACTGTTGGTTCATGCAGAAAAAATCAAAGCATTGTATTTTACTTTTCTGAATAATATATCAGCGGTAATTCCTCAAGTACCAATGGTGCTCACGATACCACATTATAGCCGTTTACCAGATGCAATTTTACCTGAGATCGTTACTCATGCAGTGACCTTATGATATCACATCGAGGATTTGGGTGTTTATAGTAGAAAATGACAAGAAGTATGTAGACAAGTGGTGGTATTGAGTAGAAGTTAAAAGATAAAAGGTAAAAGATAAAAAAATTAACTGGGTAAAAGAATGAAATGTTTTCTTTTTTTAGGAGTAATATTTTTTTGACAAAACAAGGATATATTTGTATACTTTAAGATGTTTACTTTTTTTGTTTTTCATGAAAGACAATATTGATAATAAACAAGTGTGACCTCATCCAAAAAAATCAATGTCAAGGAGGGTATTTTTGAAGATGAGTGTTGCATGAGCTCTTGCAACTTGAATTTCCTGAACTTTTTTGGAATCATGTTGAAATAACAATGAGATCCCTTCTCTTGATAGTTTCCCAAAACTTCCAGCATGACCAGTAACAATTGATTTGAGTGTATTAAAGGATAAAGACCATAAAAATGTTAATCCCAAAAGCTTATTTTCTCAGTTTATGTGAAATGCGCGTGCATATGAAGAACATACTTTTGATCCAGCTGAGCATTTATGAGCGCTCTGGAGGAAGAAAATTGCTATAGCATGACTAGAAAGAAAAGTAAATCAAGAAAAAATGTATACTGAAATTATTGAACCATATGTAACAAATGAGATGCCGCGTCATAGTATACGTTTAAAGGAATATGAAGAAGTTATCAATTCATGTTTGCATGTTTTAAGAAAAAGTATTGATGTTCATACAATTCAAATCACTAAAACAAGAATGCTTACTGAAAACGAAAAAAAAGTTATTACTGAGATTTTGGAAAAAATTGATGGTAAATCGTTGATTAGTTATGCGATGACAGAGATTAGTGACATGAAATGAGCTTTTAATGTAAAGTATTTTGATCTTCTTTTGCGTCAATGTGGTATTGAATATCTTGATTATTTGCCAGCATTCCATGATTCATATTTATCATTTTGACCGTATCAATTTACTTCTTTTGCAGTGAATTGAATGAATGATGATGAGTTATGAGTTGCAAAATTAAACGCTTTATTACCAAAAGAGGTGCAAATTCCATGAAGTGTAAAATATTTGAAACGATCAGATCATCACATTGCAGCAACATTGTTTATAATCACAAATATTATTAATTGAATTAAGCATTTAAATGCTGAACAAACTAAACAATTTGCAAGAGTAGTACATAAAAACCGATCATATGTTTTGCAATACTGTGCTTGTGCGCATCATAATCCCACTCTTGCAAAAAAATCATTGCATGCTCGAGCAAATAATAATTTTAAAGGAAAATTTTATAATTATGCGAAAAAATATTGAGAGATCGGTGATTACTGCGAAAAAACCTCAGAAAATTATAAGGCATTATAAATAGACGTATACATGCGGGAAAATAAAGAAAAAAAATACTAACTACACATTTAAGGCAAAATCTTTGTATATTTCGTAGATAGTTTCAAAATCAGCTATTGCTGTTCTTTCTTCTGGTCAGTGAATATCAAAGTTTGTTGGTCTATGTAATATTACTACAGCTCATTGTTCTGCAAAAAATCTTCAATCTGATGAACCGTGTTCTTTCATGAGTTCAATTCTTCCTACATGCTCGTGAGCAATTGATTGGTATTTTTTAACAATTCTGTGACTAGGATCAGTAAAGAGTAATCAACCATGTATTTGTACGGTATAACTCATTTCTCAAAAAGTTTTTAAGATTTCCTCAATTCTTTGAATAATTCGTTCGTATGAGGTAGATTGGGTGTATCTAATATTTAACGTACCTGATGCATTCGCTGGAATCATGTTTGCAGCTTGTCATCCAGTAATTGTGGTTAACTGAACACTGCATCCTCGATGATCAGGTTCTTCGTATAATTCTGCAGTTTCAATACGTTCTTTGATAGCGTTGTATGCGAGAATAAGCTTTTCGATTGCATTTTCATATAACCATGGCTTGGATGAGTGTCATGCTTTACCAGTAGAGTGGAGCGTAAGATTAATAATTCATTTTTCTGCAATAACCATTTCATGACGATTACCTCCGTCTGGAATAAGGACAATATCTGCTCAATATCATTGTTCTACAAGATATCATACACCATTACTTCATCACACTTCTTCGTCTGCTGTGAGCATGAGCATGATTTTTTTATTGGTCATTCCGGGTTTGCAAAGTTCTACCATGAGTAGTGAAATGATAGCAATACCATCTTTCATGTCTCCAGCACCACGTCCATAAAGCATTCACTCACGTTCTATCGGTGTTCGTTGATCTTCCGCTTGTGGTGGAACGACATCAATATGCCCGTTAAAACAAATATCAGCATATTGTCAGTCAAAGTTTTTGATAACAAGTGAATGCACACCGTTTATTTCTTCACGATCGATAAAAATTCCTTTGGTTTTGGCAAAGAGATCAACAATACAATCAAATACAGCTTTACATTGGTATTGGTCAGTACTTACTGAAGGGATTGCAATTAATTTTTTTGTTAATTCTAAAATTGTCATAGAAAGGTTGAGATGATGAAAATTATTAGTATGATAGTACGATTTCTTGTTGCTTTGTCAATTGATAGTCTATTGTAATTTTGTTCTATTATGCTATATAGAGGGCACTGAAAAATAGATTTTTACGTTACATTGATACGTACGAAATAATTGATACTGACGTAATCCTTTTATTCGTGCCCTCTACGTAGAGACTGCTTTCGTTGTAATCTCGCGAAAAGAGACCATTTGAATAAAAACTTCCATTTTTCAGCAGTCTCTATATAAGAGACAATTTATTTTTTTTAATGCGATGGCACGTCGTTATGAACAGTATCTTTTACCAGATGAAACTGTCGTTTGGCAGTGATATGAAAACAGAATAGTCTTATATTCACTGACATGATTTTATCTTCTTTGTTTGTGAGTATTGCTATTCGTTATTGATTTTTGATTTGTTGCTCAAGAGGAATGAGGATTGCCTATGCAAGCATTTACGAGTTCTTTGGAAGCAATATTGCGAATAGGTGGTATTCTCATACTTATTATCGTTTTTTGGTTTTTAACACATTATCTTAGATGTTTTGTGGTTACCAATAAGAGAGTATTGATCATCTGATGAATTGTTGGTGCTGATTTAGATGCATTACCATTTTCGCAAATAAAAAATGTTGCAGTCGGTGTTTGATTGATAGGAGAAATGCTTGGAATCGGTAATATTTTGCTTGATACGTGAAAAATGCACAC
>CAZIUS010000099.1:0-4289 GCA_964542385.1 uncultured Candidatus Peribacteria bacterium | reverse complement strand
TATCATGCAACCAAAACGGTTTATAAAATTAGTACGTTGGCAAAATTTTTAGATTGTAAATCTTCACTTGTAGAACAATATATGTCGTTTTTTTCTCATCATCATTTGATTGAACTTGTGGATTACTCTACGACCAATCCTGATGCAAAAGAGATTCATCATCAAAAAAAACTCTTGTTCACTGATTCGTGAGCAATGACCTATTTGACAAAGGATATGACAACCAAACTAACTTCTCTACGGTATCAAATGAGTTTCTTGTATCGTGAATTACGTGATCATCCAGGTGTAAAAACAATTACCACATACAAAAAAATAAATTGATCGGTCATAGACTTTATAGTAGAGTTGGTCTGAGGTGGTACTGTCTTGATTTGTTGTGACCATGACCAAAGAACAGTACTACCAAAAGTGATTCCTGCTTATTTACAAATTGCATGAGACTCTGTAATTGGTGTCATTAAAACCGGTCGATTAGTCAACCAAGTTACTCAAATACAAAATAAAACGGGTACCATTCCATTTATGGTGACACAACCATTTTTGGTTCATGAAGCTATTCGTTTTTTGATTGCGCGTCAATGATTAGTCATGAGTGATTAGTCGTTAAGTCGTTAGAGAAAATTTTCTTGTAAATGGATTAATTTTTTGTATATATATTCTATAAGAAATCTACTATTCTTTTGGTGCGTTTGCTTTATATTTCCTCCAAATCACTCAGCTACCTGGAAGCCGGTTATATCCCCGACCTAGTCGGGGGTCGAGCTATCCACCTTACGTATTGGGGGCGAGGAAATGTAAACTCCACGGAAGCATGGTGGATTTTTTTGTTTTCATTAATAATCTTGCCTATTAGTGTATCTTTGTAACATCAAAACAAAAATACCTGTGTGTTTTTATGTTTTTATGGTAATAAACATCTTTTCTTCTATTATGACTTGCAACTGTTCATAGAATTCATATCTATGAGCACGTTGTTTGATTTTACTTTATACTCGTTTTATGCGTCTATCTCCAAGACAATTGTGATGGTTGCTTATGTTGAGTACTATGCTTTGTGTTTTTATTGCGTTTACTTTGATTGATAATAAAACACAACTTATTGTAGTAATCACTTTACTTTTTCTTCTCTACTTTCTTCTCAAGTTCACACTGTTGAAAAAAACATATAAAAAATAATCCATTTAATTTTGTTTCATAAATCACGTGATGCGTTTATTATTACTTTCGATTCTAGTTACTTTTTTTATAGCAAGTGGCGTACACTGATTTTCAGTATGACCGGTACAATTTACGCGATGAGATAAAGATGATCCTTATTATCAAATGGAATCGTATAATCTCAATACTATGAATTCTTATTTCGTTCCTAATTCATTATTGCCAAAAAATAGTGATTGAGTAGTTGATCTTGCTGATTATGTTCATGTAGCAAAAGATATAAAGAATCCAGAAGCTGTTCTATCAAATGCAAACACAGATTCTAATGCATCTTCTGTTATACATCTTATGTCTAGTTATATTGGTGTTTGGTTGCAAATGGTATTCTTTTTCTTTTTGTGATGGATGCTTGTAAAAAAGAAAAATAATTCGTTCACACAAACAATAATGCTTGCTTATGAAACGATGTTTGAAACATTTGAAGATTTGCTTGGGAAAGATAAGCCAACATGGATGAAACAGTTTATTACGCATTTATTTTTCATTATTCTGTTTGCAAATGCAATGGGATGGATAAATGATATGATTAGATTCTTTTTTCCGCGATGGTTAAGAAATGTTACTTGAGCTACAGGAGAACTTGAATTTAATGTTGCACTTGCGTTAGTTTCAACTGCAGTGATTCTCTATGTTCAGTGGAAACAAGTCGGATGATGATTGAAGTTTGCTCATGAATACTTGCCTGTTATGTGAAAATGATTGATGGAAAATAAAGTTGCTGATATTGCAATCTCAATGTTTATATGAATCCTAGATATAATTTGAATTTTTGCTAGAATTGTTTCATTATCGCTCAGGTTGTTTTGAAACATGTCTGCTTGATCAATTTTATTGAACGTGACGTTTGTTTGATTGTGAGCAATGACTGTCGGATTAATTTCGACAAATGTTGCACTTTGATTACCATTGATTGTTTATTTACAATGATTTTTATCGGTTGTTATTCAAGCTTTTGTATTTAGTTTGATTACCTGAATATCAATAAAAATGGTTGCTGAATAATTGTTAGTTATTTTATTTATATATATTATTATTATGGATTTTGCTGTTATATGAGCTGCTTTAGCTATCGGATTAGCTTGATTATGAGTTAGTCTTGGTGAATGATTGATTGCGAAAAAATCATTAGAGGTTTTATGAAAAAATCCTGATCTAGGACCTACTATTAAACCATTAACAATTTTGGGTATTGCACTTACTGAGTCTGCTGCAATTTACGGGTTGGTAATTTGATTATTAATTATCTTTACTGATTGATTAACATCAGCACAATGAATTGCTGCTGGTTTGTCTATTGGTCTTGTATGATTTTCAGCATGACTAGGTGAGGGATGGGTTGCTGCGCAAGCATTGGAATCAATTCTTAGAAATCCAGAAATCGAAGCTGAAATTAAAAGTAATATGATTTTGTATATCGCGCTTGTTGAATCTGCAGCTATTTACTCATTAGTAATTTCGTTGCTTATTCTTTTCGCATAAAATGTTTGTCTATATTTATTTTACCTTATTTGTGATTCGATGACAATAAAACTCGATGTGTTATTGGTTCAGTTAATCCACATTGTTCTGCTTTTTTGGATATTTAAAAAACTTATTTGAAATACACTTACCAATGCGCTTTTGGAAAGAAAATCAAAAATTCAAAAACTTGATGATGCAGATGCAGAGTATGCAAAAGTGTTAGCTGAAGCAAAATTAAAATCTGAAGCAACAATGAAAGAAGGATTAATCAGAAAAGAAGAAATTATTGCTGAAGCAACACTCGTTGCTCAAAAAAGAGCTGATGATTTGATGATTCAAGCAGAAAAAAATGCGCAAAGAATTCAAAACGATGCTGAAGTAAAAGCGTTTTCTTTGGAAAAAGAATTGAAGGATGGTTTTGTTGACGGTGTTAAAGCAACAACAAAATTAGTTATCAACAAACTTGTTAAAGAAGATGTGGCAGTACAAAACGCATATATTGATAGCTTAGTAAATGAATTTGTATGATGAAAATAATATACCTTTATCTTGTGCACCAATTTTATGAGTTCATTTTTTTCTTGATTATCATCGAGTGATGCTGTAGCGTTATTACCAAAAGTACAAGTAACGTTGGAATTATATAATCGTCATGGTTCATTACTTGCTCAACCAGCGTTTCAAAAACAAATTAGCGCCTTGGATGAAGATGTTTGATTGTTGCTTTCATTAGTCTACACCAATAAAACACTGCCGCGAAAAGAAATTCGTTCTTGGATTAAACAACAAGAACAAATGAGTCCTACTGTTTTGGTTTCTGTTTCTGATGTTTCTCGCGTGGAAAAGAAAAATCTTGATAAGGTAACCGTTGCAAAACATAATGCAATTTGATTAGAAGCGATTGGGCAATGACATATTTACAAAAGAACGTTGCATCAGGATGTTGAGAAATTGCTCAATTAGAAAGTACAATATTATTTTTAGTTTTTTACTCTATTAGATGTCTATAGTACAAGATTTATTGAAAAAAATTGAAGACCAAATCGCTTCTACCAATATTGGTGATTCATTTTCTTCAAAAGGAACTATTTTGGAAATTAAGGATTGAGTAGCGACAGTTACTGGTCTGCAATGAGTAGCATTTTCAGAAATCGTTCTGTTTGAAAATAATATGAAATGATTGGTTTTGGATCTCCTAAAAGATACGGTCGGTGTCTTGATTCTCGGTGACTTTGCTACATTGATGCAATGAGATGTGGTAACTGCAACAGGACAAGTTTTTAGTATTTGAGTTTGAGAAAACTTTCTTTGAAGAGTAGTAAATGGTCTTGGTGAACCAATCGATGGATTGGGTGATGTAAAACATACAGAAATGTATCCTGTAGAAAGAATTGCTCCTGGTGTAATGTCTAGACAATGAGTAGATCAACCAATGTTATCAGGTATCAAAGCTATTGATGCAATGATTCCAGTAGGTCGCGGACAACGTGAACTTATTATTGGTGATAGACAAACAGGTAAAACAGCGGTAGCGATCGATACTATTTTGAACCAAAAAGGGCAGGATATGATGTGTGTCTATGTTGCTATTGGACAAAAAGAATCAA
>CAZIUS010000098.1:0-4306 GCA_964542385.1 uncultured Candidatus Peribacteria bacterium | reverse complement strand
ACTCATGCTGTATTCGTCTTATGAACAGGATAGAGAGTGTCAGGAGAATCAGTATTGATTGTTTCACCAACAATACTATCTACCTCTTCCAATCATTGTTTAGTAAAGCTAATTTCTTGACGAGCAAATTGAGGTTTATCAACCATTTTTGGCAATGTAGCACGAGCAAACACAGTACTTTCCTTTACTCATTTCAGATAATTAGCAAGATTTTCATGTTGAATAGAATTCATATTTAATTCTTCTGGGTGATGACGGTCTAGTGATCATAAAAATCAATCAACGAAAACCTCATTCATAGCAAAATAACTTTCCATAGGATGTGGCGTCGCACGAAGTTGATCCACAAATGTTCTGTCACCATTAAACAGTCAAACTGAAAAGGTTTGTTTAAAAGATCAGTCAGAAAGAAGACGTTTTTCTTGTATAGAATCTAAGAATCAATCCCAATCATTTTGTACTAATTGTTTTGTCTGTTTTATTTCATCCGAATATGTTTCCATAAATGAGTTAACTTGTTTTCATACCTCTTGAACTCATGCAATATTTGGATTTACTTGTGGATCATGAGACACTTCAGCAATAAGTGCTTTTGCTTGTGGATGTAACCAGGTCACATCTTGACGATCAAGCATATAACGAGCATTATCAAGAATAAATTCACGCACCGCTGGTACTGGTCATCAAACCAACAAGCGAGGTCTTTGTTCTCATCGTTCTTTTACCATATAATCATTAATTTCATCACTACTTCTAGCATCACTCAAATCAATAAAAATATCGTCATCAATTCATTTTTGAACTCAATCTATAATATCTCCTCCAACTCATTCAGTAATTCATGTTCACACACTCTGAATAAAATTATTAACAGAATTAACTCATTTATTGGTAAATCAATTCCAATCATCGGCAACATCTCTTGCTAGTTCATACAATACTCTAAAATCAAATTTTACATCTACTGCAGCTTCAACTTTATAATCATATGCTTGTAATGGGCTCGTTGGTAATTTGATTTTAATACCATCAAAAGGCATAATATTTCATTTTCTTTGAGTCATTTGTTCTACTCTAGCCTTTACAAATTTTTCTCTTACCAAACCAATTCATCACTTAAAAATACAGAAGAATTTACCGAGAACATCCATCAACTTAACAACTGCTTTGATAGAAGGACTCAATGCTGGTATTTTTGGTGCTGGAGGTAAGACTGGTAAAGTCATATCCAATTCCATATCCAATTCTGGCAATTCTGGCAATTCTGGTGGTGGTGGCAATAAAGGAACAGATGGTATCGCAATATCTAAAGAAATACCATTTGGTACGGGAAGATCAGGAATTTGGAATAAATTCATTTTTCTCGGTACTACTGAGAATTTTGGAATAATTAAATCCAATCACAAAGAGATATTTGACAGATCAATTGTAATGTTTGGCAAACGGAATGAGGGAATTGGAATAATCGGTAAATCAACGCACAATAATTTTAATTTACAAGAATAATAATCATAATGATCTTGTCTACATTGACTACATTTGTCTTGTCGGTTGACGGTAAAATCAATAAGCAATTGTCGCGTCTTAATTACTCACTTCAACGTTATAATAAAATCTACCCAATGTGAAAACCTCATTGCATTATCTTGTAACCATCACGTTAGTTTTGCAACGAACGTATCGACAAATTGGAATATCGTCATAATATACTGATCTGATGCATGGAGTAATGCATATACTTTACCAGGCAATGCTTTGTACTGTGTGAGTGTGATTTTATTTCTTTTCACATTTTGTACTGCTTGTTGCATACGTTGTAATGCATTTTGATCAACTCGATCTACTGTTTCCCATTCTTTGAGAATATCTTCATTTCTTGTTACCCAAGACTCCAAATACGCAGCATATCTTACCGCATCTTCATCATAAATGAGCGGCACTTCCAATGGCACATCTCTAACTTCTACCGTCACCAATGGAACCTGTTCAAAAAACTGAATAACATGATCAAAAGGATTTTGAATCAGTTCAGAGGTCGCTTTTAGGATTCATTTTGGTAATAGTTTAGTTATTTTTGTTTTTTCTGGAATTATATTTTGTCATTGAACACCCGAAGCCTGTGTTTTTTTATACTCATCTGCCCAGTTATTCAACGCTTTTTTAAATGATGGTGTATCAGAAATATGTCTTCATTCCTCTATTCAAGCAAACATTTGTTCTAGATCAGGAAGAATAATACTAATATTCATATTCAATGCATTATTAGCAAAGTATGCAATTTGTTTTTCTTTCCATTTTCTAAAGATACATTTAACCAGACCAGACACATTTCATTCTTCAATCTTTAATTGGAATCATACTCATCCTTTCAAATAATCAACCTCAAACGTATCACCTCAATGTCATCAAAATATATCTGCGGGATTAGCTGTTGCTTCTCCTGCATATCATCATAAACGGTCACTATCTCGACTATTTGATCTTAATTGGGTATTGAGTGATTGATTTTCAGTAACATTACCAGGAATTTGCATTGGTTTATTACTGTTTGTTGGTGAGATAAATGGAGAAGATTTCTTTTCTTTCTCATTACATCATGATATTTTATCAGCAGCATATTGCTCAGGTTTTAACGACATCTTTGGTTCTGCTTCTTTTGGTGTAATTGCTTGTTTTGGTGACACTGGTTTATCGTCATCAACAGAAGTACATTGAGGACCTATATTTCATGCGATTACCAAACAATTTCCTCACACATCACCAATCGGTGTAGGTAATTTAACCGTATCATAAGGTCCGAAACATAATGATAATCACAATCAATTTGATGTTGTCCACGTTAAATATGTTCTGAATTGAGATACTTTTCCTCCAAATATTCATCATACCTGTGCTGGATTAATTGGCCAAAAAGGAATAATTCAAGCTGCTGGAATTGCAAAAATTGGCAGTCATTTAAAATCAGTAATTTTACATCAGAAAACTTGAAATGCTCCTGGTGAAAGTAAATCGGTATTGAATGGAATTGGTGATCATGGACCACACATTTTTTTACCAAATTTATATCACTGACATTTGTTATAGGTAAACTCATAATCATCAGGAAACAATCATAAGGTAGCAAACTTCATAGCTCATTTAGCACCTTCTTTAGTAATTGATTCAACTTTTTGTTCTGCTTGTTCTACAATTCATTGTAAATATGCATCTGGATCAAGTTCAAAATTCAATCATCATCCAGAAACTGATTGGAGAATAATTCTCTTTACCCAGTCTTCTATGCTTTTATTTTTAAGAAAAGGCAAAATACCAAGTGACTTTGCGAGAGGATCTTGTGTTGTTGGATCGGTTGCTTTATCTTCTAAGTCCTTACGAGTCTTTTCAAAATGTTCCTCATATTTCTTTTCTTTTTCTTTTAAGAATTTATCAATGGTTACTTTCTCTTCAGCTGGAGAAAACAACCAATATTCTTTCCAACACGATTCATCTGGATAGGCTCTAATACGTTTTACCCATCACCCTGCATGTGCTTTCGAAAATAATTCTCCAGCAAGAGATTGATTGGTAGGTCATTTAAACCATTCTTTTTTCAATGTTTCAATTTCAATATTAACATACCCATTTCCATCATATTGTACTTCATATGAGAAGTTGACGGTTCATCACAATGGTAAATCTGAAATCATAAATTGATATCACTGTCAAATATTCCAATCAATTTCAGCTCAATCAGGTATTGATCATTTTTTAAATGTCGGAATTGCATTAAATGCATTTTTATAAATAACCCAAGGTCAATCCAACCTTTCTCGATACACAACTGGTCATACAGTCCCTACAGGAATCAATGAAACATCTATTCTAACTAAATCTCATTTCTCGAGAACATCACCATTTAAATCGGTAAATGATTTTTGCACGTCAAATCTTGGTGTTTGAGGATATAATGGATCATTTGCAGGTATTCAAGCAAATCATGGTTTTCATTTTAATGAGTCAGGTCTAAGCACATCAGGAACTTCAAACCTAGCATCCAATTTTTTAATTCATTCTTTCAATAATTTTTTTGGATTATTTTCATCTTTTACTTCCTTTGTTTTTTTTACCATCACATCTTTTGCAAATTGTTTCATTTGTATTTTTGACATGTTTTTTACATCTGGTTCTGCAACAGGAGACTCTGGACCTTCTTCTTCATCATCTGACGTAGTATCATCTTGCAAAGTGAGTTCTGGCCAATGACGCAAACTACTATCTGAAATCGGTCATCATAATTTTGTTGAAAAGCTTTTTACTAATTCTTGTT
>CAZIUS010000097.1:0-4452 GCA_964542385.1 uncultured Candidatus Peribacteria bacterium | reverse complement strand
GTCTTTATTTTATTTGTTTAATAATCATGCGTTTGCTCATTATGGTTTGTTATCTTGTTGTAACAGTTATTGTTTCATGATGTTGAAAAAATCAATGACAGAATGTTCAACCACAAGTATGTTATGAAGAACACTGTTGGAATGTTGAAGTTGCAGATGAAGTAGCAGAACAACAACGTGGGTTGATGAATAGAACAGAAATGGATAAAGATGCTGGTATGTTATTTGTTTTCCCAAAAACATGATCTCGACAATTTTGGATGAAAAATACATTGATTCCTCTTGATATTATTTGGTTGGATGGTGCATGAACAGTTATTTATGTTTCAGAAAATACACCTCCTTGTACAGCTGATCCATGTCCTGCATATTGACCAACCGCTAATAATGCACTTTTTGTTTTGGAAATTAATGCATGACAAGCTCGTGATTTTTGAATACAGACTTGATCAACTATGTTATTGCAAAAATAGTTTAAATAATATTGACAAATAGTTTTATTATGTTTATAATAGAAACATATTTTTTATATTATTTACAAAAATGAACAAAATTATTTTTTCTTTTATTATTATAACTGGTTTCTTTTTTTTTACAAATACAGTAACCGAAGCATCAAGTTATTATATGTGTGGTACTGATCGTATTGAAGGAAAAGTAACAACAACTGATATACAAAATACTTCTATTGTTATTTCATTGATTAACAACAATGAAGTGAAGCAAGAAATTCAAGCAAATATGGAACCAGACGGTTCATACAAAGCATTTTTTGATACAAGTCTTATTACAGACTGATTATATACCATAAAATCAGTTGCAACTTTATCAGGGCTTTCTGACTCATGGACTTACGAAACGTATATCTGAAAAAATTGTGGTGTATGTGGTAACTGAATTATAGATAGTACTGAACAATGTGAGTCTGATAGTGATTGTAATGAGTGAATGAGTTGTGGCTGATGTCAATGTTGAAACAAGGATGTAATGCATGCATTAATAAAAAAATATGCTCAAGAAGTTGCAGATTACCAGCAAAATGCATCACTACAAGTACTGCCTAGTCGTTTTGTAGATACGTGACCATTTGCTTTTGTTGATACTGTTATTGAAAAAGTATGATTAAAATTTGCAGGGTGATGAAAGAGTATTGTTTATAATACAGTTCCAGATTGGACTATTGATCCAACGGTTGACACAAACACGCTTCCATTTGATGCAATATATTGATCACTACCAAAAATATATAGAGATAAGGACACGTATTTGCAATTTAAATGATTGTTTGTTCCTGTATGATCTGTTGAGAAATCAGCATCACAAGACGATGTTTTAAAAAAACTTAATGAATGAGCAGTTATTGCACCTGAAACTCCATCTATTGATACTATTTGAGCAGTGAAAATGATGTATACGCATTCATTATCAACAACTGATTCTCCATTTGCTTGAATTGGATCTTATTTATCAGTTTTTTGATCAGAAGGTGATACATTTCATATTTATGTAAAAAAATGAAAAAAAAGTTATGAAAAACGTACATATACGATCAAGTCAAAGTTTCAAATTAAACCTGAACAAACTGCAATTTTGAATAAATTCTATAAAGAATGAGCAGATTCTCTTGCGTTAATTACATGTAGGGATTGAAATATTTTGTGATCTACTAAAGCTAGAGAAATTATTTTAGCAGATAGGAAAAGAGATCAATTATGAGTATTTCAAAAAACGATGATTGCTCTTTGAGATGATAAAA
The DNA here is from genome assembly GCA_964542385.1 of uncultured Candidatus Peribacteria bacterium. GTDB lineage: Bacteria > Patescibacteriota > Gracilibacteria > Absconditabacterales > Absconditicoccaceae > CAYLWY01. The sequence continues at coordinate 2,696 of CAZIUS010000097.1, read as the reverse complement.
AATTAGCTGTAGCAAAACAAAAAATTGATCAATACCTGCAAAAAAAAGATCTTAGTGAAGATCAAGTTATCAAACTTGTAGCGAAACTGGATGAGGTATCAGATTGAGGTGAAGGTAATCCTTTAACAGTAATTGCAACGTATGGTAAATATATGAGTGCCTATGATGCAGTATATAATGACAAAGCATTTTAGAGTACTCATTTATTTTCTCATAATTTTATAAGTTTTTCTTTGAATATGTGTTCTTTTGCATAGTAAAGATCACTATTTTTGACAATGAAATAATAGACCAAAGAAGAAAATGGTAAAGTTATTATCAGTAATCAGTTATGAAGCATATTGTTATCGAACACATCTATGAGTGATTGCTCAGTTCATAAAATTTTATATAGCATACTATAGGTATATAGTCACTTTATCGTATCGCTTCAGGTAAGAAAAAGACGTCCATATCGTCATGGACTATAACGAGGACAAGGAGTTTGTGAAATAGTTCATTGTTGCTTCCACAATTCTATGCTTTTTGGTATTGGTCATCATAAAAAATGGATATGTTCATAGATCCATTGCAATGATTCAACTCACGCTTGTTTGATATAATCAGGATCCATTATTTTCACAGTGAGATGTTCTTGTCGTTGCTTTTTTATTTCTCGATCAACTGATTCTGGTATTATCAAAAAACAAGTAGCCAATGCGTTTGAAATAATTTTTTGGAGTATATTTTTGTCTCATCAAAGAACTGCTCTTTTCGTATAAAGAGTGTTTTCTATTGCTCTATTTGGTGAGACATATGTTTTCATGATGGGAAACAACGAACTTCAGGCACGAGCGTGACGTCAAATAAACGTTTTGTTTTTTCAATAATATGATTAATAATTTCTTGAAGAGCACTGCCTTGTGGGTTTCCATGATTTACCAGAACAAGCGCATGGTTTGTATAAACACCAACATTGTTTTTGGAATATCACTTTAATCAGGCAAGTTCAATAAGTTGTCATGCTGATAGCTTAATACCTTGCGTTGTAGTTCGTCATTTGATTGTTGGATAATTAACTTTTAAAAGTTCAAATTGTTTTTCATCAATAATTGGATTTTGAAAAAAACTTCACGCTGTTCCAATCATTTTTCGATCAGGTAGTTTGCTTGCTCTTATTGATGCGATTGCTGTTGCAACACATCGTAATGGTGATTGGAGCGGGTGCTCATTTTGCAGTTGTTTTGTTTTGTCTTCTACTCATTCATAGTTGACATTATATGTATACTTATTATTGATTTTTTCAAGACGAAAACGAACCGCACTAATAAAAAATTGTGAAAATTCTGATGATTTAAATAGTGAATCACGATAGCCAAAATTACATCATGCATTATCAAAAATATGTGCTGTTCATTCTTTTAAATCAATACAATGAACTGCTGTAATCGTTTGTTTTGCTTCGACACCGTACGCACCGATATTTTGTACGGGTGCAGCGCCAACAGTCCCTGGTATACTTACTAAATTTTCAACTCATCATCGTCATTGCTCTATCGTTCATCGGACAAAGGTGTCTCGATTTTCACCAGCACCTACTTCTACTAAGACATGAGTTGCTGTTTCTTCAATAATTACTGTTCACATAATTTCATTTTTTATCAAATAATTTAGGATATAATTTATCAAATATTATATCTTAAAGGGTTCCATATGTCTGATTGAATAAGCTGTGCAATTTCTTCAACAGATTTGATGACGACAAAAAAACGCGCAATACAAGAAAAATGAAAGGTGTTATATGGAAGGAGATCGATGTTTTCTTGGATGTTGAGCATGAAGTGGTTCAAGAGTTAAAGAGTTAAAGAGTTAAAGAGTTAAAGAGTTAAAGAGTTAAATCATTTTAACAATGTTTAACTTTTTAACTTTTTAACGATTTTTAATTTTTTATTGATTTTTGATGTGAAATACAGTACAAAAGAGAATGAAATCATTGATAAAAAAACAACAGTTTGTGAAAGAGGCTCTGAATGTCATGGATCAGATGTTTTCGTGATATCCGTTGACTGAATTAGTGTATAAAACACCATTTCAATTGCTCGTTGCAGTGATTATGAGTGCACAAACGACCGATAAACAAGTTAATAAAGTTAATGAACAGTTTTTTCGTAAAGTATCAAGACCAGAAGATATTGTAGCGTTGGGTGAAGCATGAGTCGGTGAGATGATAAAAACGGTAGGATTATGGAAATCGAAGACAACAAATTTGGTGAAAATGGCTGATATTCTAATGAAAAATGAAGAATGAAAAATGAAAAATGGACAATTGACGGTTGACGATTGAAAATTGAGCATTGATACCGTCGTAGCGGCGGACACGGTCCGCCATTGAATAAATACAAAAAAAGACATCAGAGAACAGCAACGACAATATGCCAATGCACAAGAATTATATACTGAACGATGATATTGGATTCCGGATACCATTGAAGAAATGGTTCAATTGCCTGGCGTATGAATTAAAACAGCAAAAGTTGTTCTGTATATTTTATATGGCCAAAGACGAGTAGCAGTAGATACGCATGTGCATAGAGTAATGAATAGACTTGGAATCGTGACTACAAAGATACCAGAACAAACATCAGTCGCACTTGAGAAGATAATTCCTGACGATTTAAAGCCACTTGCGCACAAAGTTATTATCTATTTCTGAAGGT
>CAZIUS010000096.1:2901-4530 GCA_964542385.1 uncultured Candidatus Peribacteria bacterium | reverse complement strand
AGGAAGAAATTACTATTTCCGCTATATGTGAAAGAATGTATTATGTTCATTGGATAAACCTCCAAGCATCACGCACTGCATCCTCCACAGAATGATGAGCAGTTCGTCACAATAATTCTTTTGCTTTTATAGGATTAGCGAATGCGACAGGCACATCTCAGGGTCTAGGAGCAACAATTTCTACAGATAGTGTTTTTGTAGTAACTTTTTCAGTAATTGCAACTAATTCTTTTACTCCAGTTGGGATTCAGGTTCATAGGTTAATAGCCTCTCGTGTTCATGTTTCAGTATCCTTTAATCGATTTCGTGCAGAAACATGAGCTTTTGCAATATCAACCACATGAATATAATCTCTCAAACAAGTACCATCAGGTGTTTCATACTGATCACCAAAGATTGACAAATGATTTTTTTCTCATTTAATTACTTGAAAAATAACAGGCAAGAGGTTTGTCGGTGGTTGAGAGGGATCTTCACCGATCAATCATGATGGATGAGCACCGATTGGATTAAAATATCTCAAGTTAGCCACATGAAATCATTGATGCAAACTCAAATCACGCAATATCATCTCGTTACAATATTTTGTCGTTCCATACGGTGAAAAATTATTTCATAATGGCGCAGACTCATCAAATGGTGCTGTACTTTTCACTGGATCATAAACAGTACAACTTGATGAAAACACTATTTTTTTACATCCGAATTGATGCATTGTTTTGGTAAGAGTCATCAATCAAGCAATATTTTCTTCATAGTAAAGCCGAGGATCAAGACAACTCTCCCCTACTGCTTTTTTTGCAGCAAAATGTAAAATTCATTTAATCCTATAATTTGAAAACACACTTTCCAAACAAGCAATATCATGTATATCTCACAAAATACAATGTGGACGTTTTGAAGTAATACGTTCGATAGCGTCCAAAACACTTTGTTTACTATTGCTTAAATTATCAATAATAACGACATCATATCACGCTTGTAGCAATTCCACAACCGTATGCGATCAAATAAATCATAATCATCACGTAACAAGAAGGGTCATGGGGGAGGGAGAAATGAAGTAAGTGAAGGAAGTGAAGGAAGTGAAAGAAGTGAAAGAATTGAAAGAAGTGAAAGAAGTGAAAGAAGTGAAAGAAGTGAAGGAAATGATAGAAATGAAGGAAGTGAAAGAAGTGAAAGAAGTGACAGAAAGTGAAGGAAGTGAAAGAAATAAATAGATGTGAAGTTAGTAATGGAATGCTTGTATTTCCTTCTATTTCTCCTCTACTTCCTCTCTACTTCCTCTCTACTTCCTCTCTATTTCTCCTCTATTTCTCCTCTACTTCCTTCACCACCACACCAAACGTTTTTCAGTACAGTAATACGCTCAAATGATCTCATTGTTTTAATGTGTCTATTGTTTTTTTGGTAATATATGCTCCTGAGTCATCACGAATGAGTGCATAACCGCGGGTAGTTTGACGTAATGGATCAATAAGTTGTATTGCTGATCGCCATGCATCCACACGTTCAGACAAACGATTTTTTTGTCTTGTGGATGCAAGACGGATTTGACTTAGATAAAATGCCACTTCATCCCCTACTTGTTCAAAACGAGCAGTTCATTTTTGTTGTATTCAAATATAT
>CAZIUS010000096.1:0-2891 GCA_964542385.1 uncultured Candidatus Peribacteria bacterium | reverse complement strand
TTGTCGTGCCAGTCATTCACCTCATCATCATCCTCTCGTAATAATAACTGCTGTGTACTTATGATAAACTGCACCAATAGACTGTAATTGTTCAGACACCTCTTTTTTTGCTGACTCACCATGCATGGTCGCAGGAAATAAATCAATGGCAACATTTCGAGGAGATTGATCAATGATAGCCGTAAAATCACGTAATCATTCTGCTTGTGGCGCACTAATTACTGCAAGACGTAATGGTGGTAACCCAAAAGAAGTCTTTGTATTTTGATCATATATTCATGTTTCTTTGAGTTTCTTTCTAATAGTCTCTTTGTTTTCAAGTTGTTTTCCACGAGCAAATTCATGAGAAAGTGCTTCAATACGCAAACTTAATCATCGTTGGGTATGAAAAGTACATTCAGCTTGAAACATAATCGACTGTCATACAAGCTCTTCTGGTTGCACTAATCAATGAGCATGAAGGTAAACAGCCAAAAGCTCTTCTTCTCGTATAATTCCTTTCATTTTTGCTACCAAAACTCACGCTTGGTCATATTCGACCAGATCAATATATACTCTTCACTTTACACATTTAATCGCCATTATTTCTGCCTGACACCAAAAGACTTTACCACGAAATTGCCTATCGAAATAGGTTTGCACGGTAGAAAGGACTTCTTGAAGACGTAATGGAGTCATAATTAATTGACGATTGATAATTGACGATTTACAATGATGATTGATACTGATTATAATGTGTAAAACAACTTATTTTTACGTCATCCTTAGGTGATAGTATTTAGGAATTTAGATTTACTCTAAATATAATCTCCTAATTTCATCAAATCTTCCCTTTTAATTTTTTTCATAGTTTTTTCTTGACAGAGCTAATTTTTCTCTTGAAAACATCATTTTTTTTTGTATCTTTACTGTATTCACCTTACTAAAACAATACTTTTTGCTCAAGGAATCTATTACTCTGAAACAACTATTCGCACTCGACCTTGAAATTTAATTTCTCTTTTCTATGGAAAAATTATTTTCACGCCGCCAAATCTGAGTTGGCTTCTTATCGCTTTTGCTTCTTTGAACAGCGATATTTTTGTTTGTAACCTATTCTCAACCAAAAACACCAGTCTTGATTGCATGAGATAATTTACGAAAACGTTTGTGAACACTTACAGAACACAAAACTGTACAATGGAAAAATGTTTTACAATCTTGGAATACAAAACAACACACACTAAAAAGTAGTCGATCATTCACTTTTCCTCAATGATTATCTCAAACGACTATCAAGGAAACTATTCCAGCAAGTTCATGAACTCTATTTATAGAATGAATAACACACTTTAATGAAATCAATTGATCGTGAACATATTATTTCACACTTCAAGCCAACATATTTTCTTGATGAAACAATCCAATATCATGAAGTATACTTGATACTGTACCAGAAGGTATTATATTTTCTTGATCACTCAATGTCATTCGATCAGGGCAAGAATTACGATGACAACTGCACAACATTTCGATATCTCAGCAATCATGAATGAATGATTTCATCCTTATTTCTCGAGCATATCTAAAACAATATGAGAATACGCGAATGCATTACAAAAATCTTGAACAATCACGAATCGATTTTATTCAATGAAACGTTTATGATCGCCTTGCACTCCAATCAGAACAACATATTATTCCTTCTTCATGAGGTGCTGTAGAACTTATTATTGATGGCGAGCAAAACAGCATAGATATGACCATTTCTAGAGAATCAATTCTTAATGGCAATATATCGTTTAATCATAACAAAAATACTCTCTCTATCGAAGAAGATCCTGAATCACATAAATTACTAACAACGTTATTTTGAAATAACAAAAAAGACAAACGATGAGCGTGATATATTTGACTTGATGTATCTGATAGTAAACTCGTCTTAACAAGCAATCGAGCATGAAATCTGAAAGAAACTTTTTTTTACTCTGGTACTCATTCAAGTAGCTTTACTCCAATACAAGGTATTGAATTTACTTTGCCAGAACAACGAAGAGAATGGGATGACGAATAATAGTATATCTTGAAGTATAGAAATCACAGAAAGAAATAGTACTAAGGATTATTTGAAACTGTAGTTCAGTATTGTATTCGACACTTACTTATTAAATTCCAATTCATACGTCTCTTTTCCATCTTTCATAGTCCATCCCGAATCCTCTAATTCTACTCTCAACGCATCTGCCAAAGCCCAATCTTTCAGCAATTTCGCTTGTCGGCGACGTTCAGCAAGTGCTTGTATTTCTTGTGGAATTTCTATAGATTCTTGAAACTCAAACAGTCATAGTTTAAGAATTTTTTTATCTAAAAAATACAGAAATTGAAGATCATTACTTATTGTTTTCCATGCATTTTTTTGTTCTTCTGAAGCTGTTTCAAGTGTCCAATTTTCTTGTCAAGTTTTGAGTATATGTTCTTCAGGATTTCTCTTTTGAATCAATTCAAACAATCAAGCAATCAACATTGGTGTCATAAAATCATCTGCAATTTTTTCCACTATTTCTAAATGATCTTGAACTATAATTGAAGACAAGTCAATATCCTGTAATCTTTCATGCGTTATGTTCACAAGTTCACATCGTCTCCAGATTTTTTGATTCAATTTCCTTCTCGCCTTACTCGCTGCCTCAAGCCCTTCTCGTGTAAAATCTTGAAACGATCTATAATGTGCCTGTAAGAAAAAGTATCTCAGATCTTCGCCAGTAAATCAACGTTCGATAACCTCATTCATAAAAGCTACATTTCAGTCTGACTTTGCTATTTTTTTGCCATTCATCATGAGCCACTGATTATGCAGTCGATAATTGACCCATGGCGTATGAGCGTGACTACACTCTGACTGACATATTTCG
>CAZIUS010000095.1:386-4554 GCA_964542385.1 uncultured Candidatus Peribacteria bacterium | reverse complement strand
GTTCTTTTTCTTCGTCTCCCGTTAATAAGGGAATCTTTCCGATTTCACTAAAATATAATTTAATAAAGTCTTTATATTGTTTGTCATTTACAGCGTGCGTTTTATCATACAAAGTAACTTTTCACAATTTACTTTCTGATTGTTTTAGTCTTACTTCATCAATTAATAAATCTTCAATGGTAACAATTTTAATCGTAAGTTTATCTGCAAGGTCGTAAAATCTTTCCAATAATTCAACTTGTTTGTCGATATCATTAATTTCTGAAAGAATTTCATCTTCAGTAATATACTCTTTTTCCATTCATTGTTTGAGAATTTTTTGCAATCCAGGTGTGAGTTCAATAATGTCCTCATAGAGTTTATCTCGTAATGCAGCTTTTGCTCCAGTAGACATAGGTAAATTGGGGGGATAAAAAATGGTTATTAATGGAGGAAATCGAAAGAAATGAAGGAAGTCGAAAGAAATGATGAGAAATCGAAGGAAATGATGGAAATTAATTATAAATCTATTTCTATTCCATTTCTTCTCACTTCCTCTCACTTCCTCTCACTTCCTCTCTACTTCTTCTCTATTTCCTCTCTACTTCCTCTCTACTTCCTCACTACTTCTTCTCTACTTCTTCTCTACTTCTTCTCTACTTCCTCTCCTCTATTACTGTACTAATTCAAAGACAATAACTTGGTTTCATGCTCACAAACTTTGCATCACAAAGTTTTGTAATGATTGTTGGTATTGAGACTTATCAGCTGCGGCAGCTTGTTGACGTAATCCAAAGAATTGGATAAGGACTTTCTTTTCATCTTCTGTAAGATCTGTCGGATTTAATTGTTCTCATCTCATTATTTTTTGCACAGTTTGTTCACTAACGGTTAATCAAATAATATCAGCAATATCTCCATAAAACGATCCGTCTTTAATTCTTTGATCAGCAATACTCATTATTGATGACAGTAATTGTTGATCTTGAAAGAATCTAGCAATCATCATTTTTGCTCTTGCAACAATCAATGCATCTCCACTTAATCAACCAAAAGCTTGATCAGGAAGAATTAATGCATATTTTGCTCAAATATTATTTGATGAAACATAACGAATATATCATTTTTGAACAAGAGCTGCTATCATTGTCATTGTTCCATGTTGCTCAATAGTTCAATTTGTTGGATTTAAACGAGCATAAAATCTTTCAAATAATCATTTGTTACCATCACCTTGTACTACCGTTCAGATATTCGGATCAATTGCAAAATATTTTAATCATTTATCCTGTAGTCTTAAGTATGATCTACATACATTATTATCACTAAACCAATGCCACATTTCAGTAAGAAACTGATCATTGACAATCTTTGCTTGATTATTAACAAAATATCTAGCATAGGTTCCAGCAATCAGTGCTCATTCATCATCTTTTCTTGTATTGACGAGATTGAGAAATTTATTGTAGTGAGGAAACTGAAGAGCAAAAACATTTTTATAACCAAATGCTCATGTTAACTTACCTGCTTGTGTAATTTGTCAATCTGGAGTTATTACAACATTTTGGTCTATTCCATTGCTTGTTTTATATCGCATAAATGCTCATCATCATCATTGTGTAGCAATTCTCAGTAAATTATATGATAACTGCCAAATACCAATTAATACTAATCAAGAAACAAATAAGCAAACCAATACGTAATGAAATGAAGATTCTACACGACGACTCAACGAATAAACCAATGAAACGATACATAAGATGGTCCAAACTATAATTCATATACCATACCACAAAATTCATCATCATAAAAACAACCACAATATCCAGCCAAAAATAGTAACAACGTGTATAATTATTAAGAAGCGGTCATTGCTAATAAATGCATAAAGCAATCATAATACGGTTGTAAAAATCAAAACAAGCCACACTATTCAAATATCAGTATAATAACTACTTAAGTTTTGTAATGATCGATTAAACGAAATATTGAAAAAATTAAGATATTTATACGGCAAATAGATTTCTTTGACCACCGACCCATCTTGGGTAGCTTGCGAAACAATCTTCATAGATTCACCTTGCATGATACCATCTAAAGCCAATGTTTGTTCCCTATAGGTGACTTTAAGTTCATTACTATTTGTTGTTCCAGAAGCATTAATTAATTCATCTAACAATCAAAAAGCTGCTCATCAAGGACGCACTTGTTGTTTCACTGATTCTAAACGAGTACGATCAAAACTTTTCCAGTCTTCTTCAGTACGACATAAAGTAACTGCATCGTGACTATCTAGAAAAAATGGTGAAAACGAATAACAGCCTGGATCAAATCACATTGCCCACCAACTATTCACAAAAGGAGTAACTCCTCTAGCACGATCACCTGGATTTCACTTCCATCCATATCCAATATATCTTCCCACATCTTCATCGTACCCATTTCAAATAATAGGTTTTAATTCTTTATATAAATCTTTTGCTTCTGTCAGTCATTCTGATCACAAAGAACAAGTTGCTGGTGGAGGCAAGTTTCCTACTTGAGTAAGGAGTACTGATTCTTTATTCTTATCTGATTTTGACAACAGTAAAACATTTACCCATTCTTTTACTCATTTATTATCATTACCATAAAATAAAGTGTCTGGTATATAATAGAATAATTTCATACCGACTAAAACAAACAAGAAACATCATACTCGAATTACTAAATATTTCCCATAATGCATAAGCTTTTTATATCATTGACGAACAACATCCAATCCAAATCACACTCATCAAACTGTTGCTAACAACTGGCCATTGGTATGATCAAAATAATCTTGAATTCATCTCATTTTTATTAAAGCAAGTAGTCCAACAACAAGCAAAGGTAGAGCAAGAACACCAAAAATACCAAACCATAATCATCGTAAAAGCAAGAAAAAATTGAGCACATCGAACATCGCAGTAGGCTTTGCTAAAACTGCAAATGCAAAAAATGATCATGACAATAATAACCAATGAATAATATCAGAGGTATGCTCTTTCTCTTCTTTTTTTCGTTCTAGATAGGTACGTAAAAACGCAAATCACGTCAATAAAGCAACAATTACCATGGTGAGAACTCACATATCAGTCTTATTATCAATAAATACCAAAAATGCTCACATACCACTGGTATTCCGAAGTAATACAAAAAGTGCACCAAAAATAACAAGTAAACGATTAAATACTATATTATTTTCTTGATCTTCATCATTATAAATATTACGCAAGACACTTACTACCATCCAAACTAATCAAATACCAAATATAATGACAAATAATCAGCTCAAAAAATTCATTTCAATAGCTATTGTATCTGAAGAAACACCAAGAAATCAATTTGAAAATGAAAATAAACTAAACCGAAACGTTATATACGGAAGCCATAGTCAGCCAAAACCACGCATAGAAATTTCATTTCGATAATACCCATTATGCAATGCGAACATTTTAGGCACAAACATATATGCATGATTTGCATCCCAAGCAGTTGGATATGGTATAAACGACAATACTACACCGTTGTAAAAATACCAAACAACTAACAAGAGAACAAGAAATAATGCAACATCAGCTAATCATTGTAATGAAAACAAATTATCGGTAATTTTTCTGTGCAATTCTTCATTGATAATAATTGTATAGACACTTCGCAAAAATCGAACTCATCAAATTATCGCCATTATTCATGTCCATCATGACGAAAGTTTTGATCCAGACAAAACCCAAGCAAAAACAAGTACAATAATTGATCAAAGAATAGACAATACTGGTGTTCTTCGTATTCAAGTACTTTGGTGTCATTGATAAAAAAGTGATTCCATGAGTCAATCCCATAACATTGATAACCATTCTTTTTGTAATCGAATAAGATAGATTCATCATGCCCGTAATAATCGATTAATGAGTGGGAATGCAATATTTAATAACAATAAAACATATTCAGTCACTAAAAAACCAACAAGTCAAATTGCTAATGTCATTAAAAAGGTCATTATTGGTCCAGAAAAGTTTATTTTCAAAAAACGTTTCACAATTCGTTGTCCAAAAACCACAAGTTGAATAATAAAGGTAACTCACAATGCAAAAATAAATGATGCATTAATCAATGACTTAAAAACTGCTGCACCCAATAGCTCTGATTTAATACCAACATACGCGGC
>CAZIUS010000095.1:0-376 GCA_964542385.1 uncultured Candidatus Peribacteria bacterium | reverse complement strand
AAGAAAAACCATAATCATCATCATAAAAGCAGAATAAACGACCAAAAAGAAGGTTTTTTAGATTGGGATAAATAGGTAACAGGAATAAGTGCTGTTGTTAATCATAAAAACAAAATACTTAAATTTTGCCATTTTGCATCTCATGCAAGAAATTGATCATAATAAGGATGCATAACCATGTATTCATTAATAATTGGTCATATCAACCATATTAACAAAATCGTTCATAAAGCTAGGAAGCAATTTTTAATCAAATGTTTCATAACAACAACAAAGATAAATAAACAACATGTAACAAATTTGACCTTGAATTATTATCAATTCAAGGTCAAATATACTTTAATTTTTATTTCGTTTTAATGGAAAAAAGTAATAA
>CAZIUS010000094.1:0-4625 GCA_964542385.1 uncultured Candidatus Peribacteria bacterium | reverse complement strand
AGACATCCATGATTTGTCCGCACACGGTCTCATGCATCATTGCATGAAAAAGATCCGTAGTTTCTTTTCCTATCGATAGAGTGCTCAATTGCTGATATGCTCGTGCCAAAATGAGATCTCAAACGAGAAGTGCTATATTTTTTCACTGGTTTGCATTGTCTTGTAAAAAGGTGCTATTGTATATGTGATAGGTCGGTAGGTTATGTCTTGTTGTTCATTCGTCTGTGATATCATCATGAATTAGTGCAAAAAGATGAATCAACTCATTGATAATTCATGTTTGCATTGCCAGTGCATCATCTTCTCATCAATGGAGTTTATAGGAAAGATACACCAAATATGGTCTAATGCGTTTTCATCACTGACTGTACGGAATGATGAAATTGTAGATCTGTTCGAGATCATTGGTAAAAACATAGGGTTTGGTTTCAGAAAGCTTGTTGTTGAGATGTTGTTCAAGCAAAATATCAAACGCTTTTTTGAATTCAAAAAGGTTCATAAGGATAATCAGTAAAGTAGTGTATGTATATGTACTGAATATGCTTTCAGTTGCAACAATAAAAAAACTTTCCGTCGCAGGAAAGTTTTTTCGTTAAAGACCGATAATCTTTAACCATCGTTCGTTTGGCACCGATGTGGACACGACTTATAGTGATATATTCTGAGATTGCAAGACAAAAGGATTTCAGGGGACTGTATTAAGTCTTTTAATTATTGCTTGATGGACTTGAACTTTATTTACAGTACAGTCTATAATTGCAAAATTAGTACATTTACTCAAGTCGTTGTTAAATTGGTTAACAGCATACATAAAATCTGGCGTTTTTTTGAGAATTTCTTGTTTGACCAGTGTATGCGTTCATCTGTTTTTGACTCTTTGTTCAAGTATTTTTGTGTCATCCACAATTAGTGCGATTAGACTATCCGGTAAGTAAGGAACAAAAGAATATTTTTTTTCATAATAACTCATAGAATTTTTGAATCAGATACTCTTGTCTTTTTGTAGAGCAAGCGAGTATATAGTAAGAATTGTTCTATCTAATAAGATGATATCATATTGTTGCATTCCCAAAACATCTATCAACTCTTGATGCAGAATGCTTGTGGCTTGTTCTCGATCTTCTATAGGTCATAGTAAGTCATTGGTTGTGTTGTCTGTGTAATGACGCATATGAAAATCTTGTCGGTAGTTGTTGATAGGATTATAGAAGAATGGTGATTCTTCTCAGGTTCAGGTTCTTGATCCTGATCATTTACAAATAAGTACTTGCGCTCAAGCTTCAGCATAGGATTTGGCTAACAGTTCGAGTTGTTGTGATTTTCCTGAACCTTGCATGCCATCAATACCAATGACATAACTATTTTTTTTCTCTGACATATCCTTTTAATAACAAAACAAATATGTATACTTATTAAAGAAATTGATCTAAATTACCATACCTTTTTATAAAATTTTGTCATTATGCGTATTATAATTATTTGAGCATGATTTGGATGACTAAGCGCTGCAATCTATTTGGCAAAGGCGGGGCATGAGGTCCATATTTTTGAAAAAAATGATCATCCCGGTGGTCGTGCCAGTGTTTTGGAGTCAAATGGTTTTCGTTGGGATATGTGACCGAGTTGGTATTTGATGCCTGATGCATTCAAAGTAGCATTTGATGACCGATGAGAAAATATTGAGGACTATTTGCATCTTGATCCACTCGATCCGATGTATCGTATCTATTTTTCTCATAGTGAGGACAAAATTGATGTGCGTCCAGGGTTGGATGCAAATTTACCACAGTTTGAACAACGAGAACCGTGAGTCACGCCAAAATTACGTAATTATCTGAAAAAATCTGAGTATCAATACAAAATAGCAATGAAAGATTTTGTCCCGAAGAATTATGATTCGTTTCTGGATTTTTTTACGTGGAAGGTGATGACTGAAGGGACGAAACTCCATGTCTTTGAAAAAATGCAATCGTACGTCAAACGTTTTGTAAAGCATCCTTATCTGCAAAAGATTTTGCAATATCCGTTGGTATTTTTGTGAACAGCACCAAAAGATGCTCCCGCATTGTATAATATTATGTCCTATGTTGATTTTGGGATGGGTGTTTTTTATCCGAAAGGATGAATCTATGCGATTATCGAGGCATTGGTCTCAATTGCAACAAAAAATGGCGTAACGTTTCATTGTAACAATACTGTAGAATCAATTGCAGTAAATGAAGATAAAAAAGTTACATGAATTCGTGTGTGATGAGCGCTCATCGAAGCAGATTGTGTTATTTCAAATGCGGATATGCGATTTACTGAGACGAAATTATTACCCGAACATTTACAAACTTATTCACAAAAGTACCGAGACAAAAGAACAATGGCTCCGAGTGGTTTTATCGTCTATTTGTGAGTGAAATGAACCATGGAACAGGTAAAACATCATACGCTGTTGTTTAGTCCTGACCGAGACAAGAATTTTGGTGAAATCTTTGAAGAAAAAGTACAACCTTCTGATCCGTCGTTATATTTGTGTTGCCCGAGTAAAACAGATAGTACCGTCGCTCCAGAATGATACGAAAATATGTTTATTTTGGTTCCATTTCCTCCTGGGGTACATTTGAGTGAAGCGCAAAAAACAACCTATAAACAAAAAGTTTATACGTTGATTGAAGAAACGATAGGAGAAACCTTTCAAGATCGCATCGTGGAAGAACATCTCTTTACGGTAGAGGATTTCGAAAAAAGATATAACGCGTTTCAATGAACAGCTCTAGGTCTCGCTCATACCTTACGACAGTCCGCGATTCGAAGACCAAACAATGTCTCCAAGAAAGTAAAATGACTCTACTATACAGGATGATACACCAATCCAGGCATCGGTATGCCTATGTGCATGATCAGTGGAAAATTGGTCGCGGAGAGGATAGGGAAGTAGGATTACAATAAATCAAAAAACCCACCGCGAGGATGGGTTTTTATGTATAAAGTAGTATTGTTTATCTCGTTAGTGATCTGGTTGTTGGAAGAGAAGTAGGTTGGGTAGTATCTTTTGTTCAAGCTTTTCCATCGCTAGTCCCTTCAGGAATTTTATCTGGACCGATTACTTCACTGTATTGACAAGTACATGGTGCTTTTCATGTTGTAGAACAGGTAGCTCATTTTCCGCATTGTGCTTGTCATACACCATCACATTGTTCTCATTTATCAAGTATACCGTTACCACAGAATGGTTCTTGTAACTTTTCTTTTTCGCACATATTATTACATCAATCTCAATTGGTAAAGTTTCAGTCATCACATTGTTCTGTTCATTCTACAATACTGTTCCCGCAACCAATATTACATACTTGAAATTTGTTATTTATTATTGCATTGAGTAATTTTTTATCATTTTTATCCAATACGCCATCTCTATTTAAATCACAAACTTTTCATGTTGGACAAATTTCGTTGCCTGAGATTATTTTTTGTAAAAGAATTATATCTGTTTCATTAAAAATTCAATCATTATTGAAATCGAAAACAGTCAATTTATCAGTATTAGATGATCACAATAATATCTGTTGCAAATGTACTTGATCTACGGTACTATGTGAATTAGATCCATTTAAATCACATATTGGTAAAGTTGGAGTTGCTGTCATTCACAAGATATTTTTTCTCAATGCTTCAATATCATCAAACGAAAAAGTTCAATTTCCATCACAATCAAATATTTTTAGTTCTGTACAATCTACATCATTATCTTCATTAGGGTCTGAACATGTTCCTCATACGACAATTTCTTCCCATTCACAAACAGAAACTACACTATTATTTGGCCCTACTGGTTGAGTAAATCCTAGACATTGTTCTTCAGACGTAAATCATGCGCATGCAATTTTTTCTCCATATTGTCATGAAACACATTTACTTACTGTAGTTTGTTCACAGTATCATGATTCGCACTGACTATTGTTCTCGCAACTATCTCATAATCACCCATTAGAACAAGCAGTTTGAAAATTATTTAAAAAGAAAATGTTTTCTGGATTTTCAGAAGATCAATATCATAATGCTACAGCATTTGCACATTGTCCTATCATATAAAGATCTCAATTTCCAGCGATGAATCTTCATTCTGGACAAAGTGTTTCGTAATTTTCTTTTGTTCCAGCATATCGAATACCGTCAGTTCATAATAGTCATATTCGCATTCCTGATGAATGTTTATAGTTTGCTTCATGTTTACTTACACATTGACACTTTTCTGGGTTTTTAATCATATTGATGAAAGCAGTAATGTCTAATTTTCCACTATCATTACAGGGTATATCATAATACCATTCATTTCATCATCTCGTGCCATCATTTATAACCAATGGTAAATACGAATCTACAGATTGTGTTTTAAATCCTTCTTCTTCATTTACTTTATTAGATGGTGAAGACATACTCACATAAGCTCATATACCAATCGCAATGACTGCAATTGCACTAAGTAGGATAGTTGTATTTTTGTTCATGTTTTAAAAAAAGAATAAAGAAATCTCCAAAGAGCTAGGATAAGGAGGAATATATAATTATATTTGTTTCTTTGTATTTGTCAAATATTTAAGGAGTTTTTTCTTCTTTTATTAAATAAGTTTTTGTAT
>CAZIUS010000093.1:0-4862 GCA_964542385.1 uncultured Candidatus Peribacteria bacterium | reverse complement strand
AAATATTAACTACTCAATCACCATCAGTATCTCGATCAAGTCAGTTAGCAATTCCGTCATTATCAATATCAGGATCTTTAGTATTAATGAGTCAATCTCAATCAGTATCTTCATCGAGTCAATTTGGTTTACCATCACCATCCATATCTCGATCGTTTGGGTTTGCAGTTCTATCACCATCAATATTACGTCATATAATATTAAATGGCACTTCATATTTCATATCAGTTTCATTACTTTCTTCTTCTTCTGGAGCTCATTTAGATCATCAACCACAACCACATCATCCTCATCAAGATGCTTGTTTTTGTCATGCTTCTGGAGGTGGAATCTCAGCTTTACATTCAGGAACACAAAGTTCATAAAACAAATCTGGCAACTTTCACTCTCTTGAAACAACAACCTTTCATTGACGGTTGATAATAAAGTATGTTGGTGTAATAGTTAATGGATCTCATCAATATAACTTTGGAATATCAAAATACAATCAGTTATCTGAAACATTTTGCCAGCTACGTTGTCAAACAAACGTATTAGATCATCAAATAGCATTTATCCAAGAGTTTAGGGTTTTATCTTCTGTAAGTACAGCAAAATCACACGACCCATAATCTGAAACTCTTGCTTGAAAGTCAGGATCACTATTAAAAGCGATAGCAGCATTAACACAACCTTTACATCGATGTAAAGACATATCAACAACAAGATATTCTTTTTGGAATTGATTACTTAATGTAGCACTTTGTGACAATCAGTCTAAACGAATATTTTGTTCAGTTGACAATTGTAATGGAGGGTATGAACATACCGCTTGAGTATTAAATACTTCTCAAATTTCAGTATTTCATCACGATAATGGTGATGATTTAAGAGACTGTATTTTTCAAATTACATTACCATTCTCATTAGTATTTGATGATGATTGCTTTTGATTAGTTGGTAATTTTTCATTTGATAATCATCTCGGTTGCACATCTCACCCTACACCTGATTTTGCTCATAATCACCATCGGATAGATGTGTCAGTTTTAGCAGCTTCAATAGTAGAAATTTTTGTAATTCACGGTTTTCATGGTGTAAGAATAGAATCTGCTCATTCAATTCATACTGGCGTATCTTCACTATCTCGTTCTGGTTTAAATGGAACTGATCCGTTTGATTCTCTTATTTGAATAGTAAAGTTCTTACTTGACTGTGTTCAAAATAAAGCATTTGCAGCATTAAAATCTAGTGCATCAGGAATACGATCTCCATCTCTTTCTGGATCTAAATTATTTGGTAATCTATCATCATCAAGATCTTCCTCTGCTCAAATAGTAGGCTGAACAGTAATTCACATCCATTCATTTCATTTAATTTTCTTTTGTTCATACACATAAAAATATTCAATTTCATCAAACGATGTTTTTCACGGTTCATCATCAAGTAGTTTTCTTGTTGGTTCATCACATCGATTAATCTTCCCGTCAAGTATACTATTATATTGTCATACTTGTGCTCTTGCTAATCTTTTATCTTTTGGTTCAGCTCGAAGTTCAATTACTGATCCAAATTCACGATGAGCAATGGCATGAAGTTTTTCTTTTGTGATTTCATTTTTAACTAAAATTGCTCATGATGGATCATATCGAGGTCATCAAACTTGTCTATCAACACTTGGATTCCATGCAAATTCTCTATTTGTTAATGATGGTTTTGTAATCGGGTATTTAACATCTTTTGCAAATGCATCAGAGTCAATATTTAATGGTGATGCACCTCACCAATACTTATAAGCAAATTCATCTAACTCATCATCTTCACATTTCATTTTGTCATATGTTTCCTTATCATCTAGCGCATTGTTATTAAAATTAAATGCTCTATTTTGTTGTACTTGTTGAGCAAACCATCATGCTGATGATCATACAGATGAGTTTTTCCAGGTTCGTCAAGGAATATCTTCAAGATCTTTTTCACGAATTGTAGGTGCTAATGAACGCAATTCATCAATGCGTAACTGATTGAAAAAAGATCATCTATAAATAGTAAGATCCTGATAATTAGTAATATCTACTGCATTTCTTCAGAAATAATGATTTTCATATCTTGCAAATTCAAAAACTTCTTTACCAAATTTTTGTACTAATCTTGGTAATTTAAATGATCATCATCATAATGTTCATCACATAAAATCACCTTGTCTTAATAGCAGTGACGGTATTGATAAGAGCAATCATCATCTTAATCATACTCAAAACACCTTTTCAAAAAATGGAATATCATATCTTACTTGTACTAATTGGTTTTTGTTATCTCGTAACATACCACATCAATTTTTATAGACATCAGAATCAACCATATCTTTTTTACCATCATTATCATCATCAGTGTCTCGTTTATTGCTAATCGCATCACCATCAATATTCGTATCGTGGTGATTTAAGATCCCATCTTTATCCATATCATTATTGGTTATACGCATTGCATCAATTTCTGCTTGAGAAGCATTTAATCAGGCGTTTGGATTTAGTATGTGATACCAAGGTTTTCGTTTGGTGTAACGATATGGAAGTGGATATTTTAGTTGATACACTTCTTGTTCCACTTTGGTATCAAGTCATTTTTCGAGTATTAAATTCATGTCAGTAACAAATTGTTTCGCAACTCTTTCTGTGATTTCAACTTTTTCCAAACTTGTATCAACATCTTCTAATTGATATCTTCATCATGCTAATACATTTTCTTGAAGTTCGGTTAGATATGTATTACCAAACATTGTATAGTTTGGTTTAAATTCTTGTTGCATTGATTTTTCCAATAATCTCGTAGGAATTGGTTTTTCACCAGATTCAATTGGATTGTCTTCTAATTCTTTGGGATCAAGACGTTCAAGTACCTGATTTAATCATTGAAACATTCATTCTACCGCTTCTTCTGCTTTTGGATCTCATACCACTCATTCATCTGTTAATGCAGGTCATTGTAATGCATTAATTTCATTTGTTGCTTTTTTAATAGCTTCAACAGTATCTTCTTCATATTGTCTATTCATAAGACGAGAAAACATTGGCATATAGTGATCTTCTTTGTTAACTTCAGCAAAAATCAAGGTATTTAAATAACGTTCACGTTCCTCTTCAGAATAAGAATTCTTCATCATTGGAAAATCATCATACCATATCATTGGTTTTGCGTAATTTGTCGGTGATGCATCATACTCTTTTAATTTTGAAAAGAATTTTGAAAAAAGACCTACATCACGTGTAGGAATAATACTATGTCGCAACTCTGGCAAACTCTCAGCATGTCAATTACTCACAAAAACATCACTTACAGGATCGTAAACAAACATCGGCTCTTCAAAATCAACATATGGATAGATTGATGTTATTCTTTTTCATTTTAAATCAACAACAGGAAGTGGTAGTTCTCAAAAAACTATTACTCAAAC
The DNA here is from genome assembly GCA_964542385.1 of uncultured Candidatus Peribacteria bacterium. Lineage (GTDB taxonomy): Bacteria > Patescibacteriota > Gracilibacteria > Absconditabacterales > Absconditicoccaceae > CAYLWY01. Next base: position 1,429 of record CAZIUS010000093.1, on the reverse strand, counting down.
TAATTGAGAAGAAACTCATTTTTGTCATTCATGATACAAATTCGCTAATAGCTTTTGAATATCGGGAGGATAAAATCCTTGAGCAGACAAAGGAATAACAAGAGACTTAGTCCCAGGTGCACTTTTTGGAATATAGGTATTTGTATATCGATCTAAATCTCATTTAATTCAACCATAAATTGCATCATCAACCAATATTGCTACTAAATCTACTTTACTTGCAGTTCAAGCTGCTTCAACTGGTGGTCACCAAAAAACGTACTGTCAATAATGTCAGAATCCTGAAAAAAGGAAAACTGTTAAACAAGTGACTACTCGACTTGTTTTTAGAAATGCAACAATAGGGTGCGAGTTATATGTTTTCATACATACATGTATGCAAAATCATAGGTAAAATGCAAAGCAGAATGTGTTATTTGAGCTTTACATTTCATTAGAATCACGTATAGAAGTTACGATTTTATCTAGAATAAGTAAAGCATCTAATGGTGTAATAGAAGTAACATCAAGTGATCAATATAATACTCTAAGTTCTTGCATCAATACATCATTTCTTGACTGTTCAGTAAATAATGAGTGTTGTTTTATTGAAGTTGGTTTTTGTTCAACAATATGTTCTGATACAAATTGACGTGCTAAAGAAACAATTTCTTGAGGAATTCAGGCTAATTGAGCAACATCAAGTCAATAACTTTTATTAGCTCATCAACGTCAAATTTTCTTTAAAAAGACAACTTCATTATCAGTTTCATAAACCTCTACATGCCAATTTTGTATTCATGGAATTATTCATTCTAGATCTATGAGTTCATGAAAATGAGTAGCAAACAATGTTTTTGCTTTTATATTTTGACAAATATAGACAGAGATTGCTTTTGCTAATGCAAGTCAATCACTCGTAGAAGTTCAACGTCCTAGTTCATCAATTATAATAAAAGATTGTTCTGTAGCATTATTGAGTATCGCTGCAGTTTCCAACATTTCTGTCATAAATGTAGATTGTTGTTTAGCTATAATATCTCATGTTCAAATACGAGCAAATATTCAATCAATTATTCATATAGTTGCTTGTTTTGCAGGAACAGGGAATCATGCGTGTGCCAATAATAAAATAAGGGCATTTTGTCTCATATAGGTAGATTTTCATCACATATTTGGTCATGTAATAACATGAAAAAAACTATCAGAAGTACATTCTAAAGTATTTGGTATAAACTGTTCTTCGTGAGGTAAAAAAGTTTCAACAACAGGATGTCTTCACGCAATAATACTAAGATTATGTTCAGAATTCATTTCAGGAATAGTTCGATCATGATGAACCATAAATAATCACATACTGGTATTCAAATCAAGAAGTGCAACTGCGTCACCATATTCATATACTACACTACAATTTTTTTGCCATTCAGTAAAAAGCTCTTCAGTAAGA
>CAZIUS010000092.1:2887-4888 GCA_964542385.1 uncultured Candidatus Peribacteria bacterium | reverse complement strand
AACGTTCACTCTTCATGAGTAGTTTTCTTTTCAATTCACGATTCCATAGGTATATCTCACATCATATTTATATTATATACTTTTTAATTGAAATTGCAAAAAAAAAATATATAAAACATATATTTTATATTTAGTAAATACATGAATAAAGAAATCGACTTACAATCTTCTTTCAATGCCTTTCATAATAACCGTGAAATAATGCAAAAATTGAATTATCAGATTAGTGAAATAAACAATCAAATACAACAAATACTTCAGAGTACCTCAACCTGAACACATATACTCAATACACTATGATTTAATGATAATACTCATAAAAAACAACTCGAAAAAAAACTTGAATTTACCGTAAGAAATTACAATGAAGCCACAATTCAATATCGTACCTTTAACACTATACTCCCTCCCTTATATCGTTTTAATCTTGAAGAATTACGTCTTTTTGAAAATCAAGCAACGACAGTTCTTTCACAAATCACGTCAATAAAAACGAAAATACTAGATATACAATGACTCATAGCACAAAAAAAATCAGCATTACTTATATGATGAGCAAGTGAGGTCGGCGATCTTCTTATAAAAAAATGATCATCTAAAACAGAAACTATATCCTGAACTGCTGTAGAAATACTCTCTACATTATTGAGTTGAAATGCATTACAAACACAAGAAATTCAACAAAAAATCAAACAACTCGAAACGGACTACAATGAACTCTCAAATACATTACGCACATTATGAACATCATTAATCCCTCTAAAATCAAGCAAAATTCCGAATCTTGCATTTATTGAATATGCTGATCTCATAGTCTCATTTTTATCATTTAAAAAAGACTATACTAGCGTTTTAAGTCTACTTGCACAAGGTATTACAACATATTCTCTTCATAGTTTTGAAAAACAGTTATTGACGACAGAATCATTTCTTCGTTCTCTTTCTCAACAAATAGAAACGCATACACGTATGATTGATACTGTGCTTCGCTGGCACCAAGAAAGAAAACATCAGTTATCATAACGAAAAAGAGTAGGTAAAATACCTACTCTTTTCACACAATAATCACGGCTATCGTGTCCAGCCGGGATCGGTATAGACCGGTCCAGAAGTTGGCCATGATGGCCAGTTCAATCCATTGAGCGACCCATTATATACTATCGGAAAGCCAAAGATTGCACTCATAATTCCAATAATCAATACTGCGGTAACAATATTTACAATGAATCCATGAATGTTCCAATTTTTCTTCAGAAATGTAGTCACAAAAAAGAAGAATAGAGCGAACACCGCTGCAAATCCAAAGATATTGGTTCCAATAAAGGCATACAACCACTGTCCCAATTGCCAGATCCAGCTTAACGCAAAGATTGCAACAAATACAGCAACCGCAATACCGAGCAAAACAAGAATACCAACCTTCCAGCTTGTTGGAGCAAGCAAGAATGCTATAATCAAAGCAAGAATCAGTACTCCCAATCCTATTTTAGGAAGATTTGCTGATATTGTTCCTAACATCATACCTCCATCAAGGTAGGTAATCAAGCCTATCACGACAATTAGAGCAAGTAACACCTGGAGCTAATGGGCTATCTGACGTGGGTTGTGACATCCACCAAAGCAGTCCTGCCAACACCGCACCAAGTAAAAGCCCAATAACCAACGCCGGCGTCCAGTCAGACCCTTGTGAAAGCATGATAATGTAGGTAAACATTGTTAACAATGCTCCCAACGTAGCATATGCTACTCCTCGCATACTTTCAGGTGTGTCGGTAAATGCATAGATAGCAGCAATCAGAAGAGGAATAATACCAGTTACGATTAACCATCCTATTTCTGGGAGTTGAGGCACCAAAGTAAAACCTCCGATCAAACTCACAAATGCAAGTCCACCAATGATTCCAACATGGTATCGATCCCATGCTGTCACTCTAAGTGCTCTCCAGATGAGAAGACCACAAGTAAGAACATGGGGAAGGTACCAAAACGATCCACCCATCG
>CAZIUS010000092.1:2160-2731 GCA_964542385.1 uncultured Candidatus Peribacteria bacterium | reverse complement strand
AGTTACGGCTCCACCATGATGGTAGTTCAGCAGTTGTATCAGCAGCAGTAGTGGTGGTAGTAGAAGTTGTTGCAGTAGTTCTTCTTCGACGAGTAGTTTGTCCTCCACAATTACCTTGTACTTGGCAATACATGATGTAAAGCAGAATAGAACCTATCACGAGTATAGAAAAAAACACTATATATTCCATAATTTATTTTTTTTGTTTATGAATTTTGTTTACAGATTCATATTAATTATTTTTAAACAAATGTCAATATTATTTATATGTCACTTTTAAATGCTTCCGAGAAATCTTCCATAAATTCATGGATTACTTTTGTTAAAAAAATATCATAATCCTTAATAAATCATTCACAATAACTATGAAAAAGATCAGGTTCATTCTGTGCAATTTCAGCTGCCTTTTCACGATATTGTACTGGTAATGCTTGCAACGTAGAAAGCATACATCTTTCATAAAGATCAGGAACAAGATCTTCAACCATTAATGCTCTACGAGAAACATCTAACACACCAAGATCCTGAAACATATGGTCGAGAAAATCAGTTAATTGCATTGGATAATAAG
>CAZIUS010000092.1:0-2140 GCA_964542385.1 uncultured Candidatus Peribacteria bacterium | reverse complement strand
TTCTAAACATTATGCATCTTTATGAAAGTAAGCGTCTGCGTCCATATCCATTATTTCTCATGATGAAACTTTTTTTGGATCGACAATAATATGTGGCATTCACTTCGATTTTGGTTGTGGAGGATCTACTATTATACCTTTCTTTTTTGCATCAACAGGAGTATAAAACGTATTTGCAAATAACGGCACTCAAAGTCATGATGCAATATCTACAAGTTTTTGAATTAATGTTCTATCACAATTTAAAACATCTCTTACTACTGTTTCACATTCTGTTCCAACTACTTTATCATAATAAGACGATAATACAAGCGGTGAAATTGTTGGATCGGTACTGCAACCTTCAATATAATGATAGACAAACTCTCACGCTTGCCTCCTAAGTTTTGGGGGGAAACTCATAATTGATCATTGCGTTGTATTTTCTGCTACAATAGCTTTTATTATGTCAGGTCATTCACTCTTAAATGCAATTCATTTTTTCACTAAACTTGCCATAGTTTTATCATAAGAAATTCATGAAGGAGTCAAAGGCAATCAAGATGCATTTGATAAAAGCTCTCAAACACCTTTATCCATCATTCTCCAAGCATTATTTTCCATAAAATACTGTTCCATTGAGATATATGCAGCCTCTGTCATTCACGGTCTTTTCATTACTACTGATTTAGTTGCTTCTCGCAATGTCATACATCATCATCCTGATGGAGGTGTGGCAAGTAGTGTTTCAATTTGTGACTGTTCTGTTGCACTCAATCAAAAAGTTCAAATAATTTCTTCATGCATTTGTTGAACAATTTTCTCTTTTGGCACACACTCAGTGATAACCGTATTTGTACATTTACGGAATAATCATGTGTCAAAATACCATTGTATTGCAAGTGATGTTGCTATTGTAGCTGACGTATATCTCAATGCGAGATTGAACCTTCTTTCCTTAAACAAATCTAATTTTGTAGTATATTCATTACTCATAGATTCATATGCACGCGTATATTGTTCAGTAACTCTTATTGTATCTATATCTGTTCATATTGATTGCACACTACTCAACAGAAGAGAATACAATCTGTTCATTTTTTCTTCTAACACTTTTACATCCTTCTGAGCATAAAAATTATGTCCAGAAGATTGATGTATATCAATTCTTGCTAAAACATCAGGCATAATTTCTTCTAGATCCTTTTTAGATAACTGTCACTTCTCAAGAAGAAGAATCATTTCATCAATATCACGCATATCCTGTGTCGTTTCTTTGTACAATCTCGTATTTCTTCTTGCTTTATATCGTGTTGGATTTAATCGCGGATATTTAATTCAAAATCTTTCTGGGTGTTGATAAATTTCTTCCTGACGTTCAATCTCTTTTGTTTTATTTTCAAAATCTTTCGCCATATTTTCTTCATATGATTTTTGTTCTTTTGTGGAATCTGAGTATTTACGAGTCCACACTGTTCATCAAATCACTCACATACTCATTAATGCAGCAGCTCATGGTGACATAAAGATACCACTTCAAACCAATGCTAATTTAGCAATTGACGCATAAACAGGATGTTTTTGAGTAAAATGTCATATTTTTGCAGCAATTGATTCATCTTTATCAGTATTATTAATTTCATGAGCAGCTTCTCATCACGTTAATAATTGAATTCATATACGAACATTTTTTGCTTTTGCTACTTGTTTTCCTTTTTCATATTTTAACCATTCAAGCATTTCTTTAGCTTCTTTTTTTCCTGAAAGCAATATTTTCATATCCGAACTCACCGCTTGGCCTGTTGCCTTTATATACGTATCAATTGCTTTTCTCATTTCTGCATCATACAATTCTCTATTTCAGTGTACTGAAAATGATTGAACTATACGTTCTGACGCTACAATATATTGATAATACGCTCTTTGTGATTTTAGCTTTAACAAAATATTTCAAGCTAAAAATTTGAATTCATCATGATATCTAGAAGACAAATGACCACGAACATACTCATTATTTTTTACTATTTCATAAAATTGCTTTTCAAATGTTGCATCATCAGTTACTCACAATCATGTGATATATCATGATGATAGAGTATTTACCTCAGCAATCTTATAATCTGAAAATTCTCTATCGATAGCATCATCACCAAACAGTTCA
>CAZIUS010000091.1:3742-4896 GCA_964542385.1 uncultured Candidatus Peribacteria bacterium | reverse complement strand
ATACACAGAAAGATAAGAGTATAAGACATTAATTTAATTATTATGATACTTTCATCCATGCTTGATTTTTCTCTTCTTACTCATTTTTATCCGTGAACGCGCGAACAGGTCGTGCAGGATATTGTTACTACGTTGCAGACAAAAGGGTCGTGCGTAGTGAATTTTGTTTATTTTGCCAATGTTGCAAAGCAACGTCTGGTAGAAGGGACACCGGAAGCGGGACAGAAAAAGTATGCTGATGCGTTGGCTCAGAGTAGTGACTTTTTGCTTGCGGATGGGATTGCGTTGCAGTTGTTTTGTAAATGGTTTGTCGGCAGTTATCCACCAAATTTGAATGGAACGGACTTAAATCCCTATTTGTTTGATTGTTTGATTAAAGATAGTTCAGTAAGTGTCTATTTATACCAGTGTTACGATCCTCCAAAAGGGAAGACAGTAGCATTTTTACAAAAAGGCATTGAAGTGCTGGAAAATCGTTTTCCTTGATTACGTGTGGTACGAGCTGATCAGTGTTTGTTTCGAGAAAAAGGGAATAATTTTGACTGGAAGTGACTAGATGATACTGTTCAGAACGATAAAGCAGAAATTAAAATATTTTTTAATTGTACGGGAACGCCGTTTCAGGAGATTCGAACTCATGACCATGAAAAAAAATTACGTGAGAGTGGTTTTTTGATTATTAATGCTGGTGGGACCATAGATTATCTGACATGATATGAACAACGTGCTCCAAAGCGAGTGGTGAAAGCTAGAGTTCTTGAAACTATACGAAGAATTACGACCAATCCCAAGAAAAATTTCAAAAAATTTGCTCGAATGTTCGGTTTTTTTAGAATAGTAAAAAAATCTTGGTTGAAAAGGTTACCAAATCATAAATAAAAGGTAAAGAAACTCTTGCATAAAGCATCTAGATGACTATTTATGGATATATTGATTTTGTTTTTTTGTCAACGAATGCACGTCGTGTGAACAACCCAATTGTTGAGCAATAAAGAGACCTATTTGTCTTATGAAAAAGCCATACTTACCGATTCTGAAAAGCAAATAGGAAGTATCGAATGTTTAGTTCATTTTTGAACCCCAGTTATGCTGGATTATCAAAAAGAACTTTTTATGGATACTCTTTCTGATTTGGTCGGTGGAGCACAACAAGA
>CAZIUS010000091.1:0-3732 GCA_964542385.1 uncultured Candidatus Peribacteria bacterium | reverse complement strand
ACTTTTTGAACTTGCATTGCAAGATCTGAACGTAAGGCTTGGCGCTTTTGGTGAAAAAATGCAAGAAAAATGACCATTTTTGATTAGTGGTTTGTTGCAAATTTTTTGGGATGATCAATATATTGCGTCATTAATTTGAAATACGAGTGTGGTTGTATTGAGAAAAAACCAATTACATTATCGAGTATGCCAGTCTCGTAACGATGCTGGATGACGTATTGATCGTTTCAATGAATTACTGGAAGGAGAGTTGAAATGAAGTGATCAATTGTTGTTTATTGGAATTCCTTTGGATACCTATTTAGACAAACAAGACATTAATGCAATTATTGAACAAGCTGAAATACAAGAACGTCCTTTGGAAGAGACGTTGTTAGCATTATTAACGACGAGAGTTGATAAAGATAAAATCTGATTTCTATGAACACGTGAAGCTGAAGAAGCTCCAATGCTTTCTGATTCTCGTTTTGGACGCAATATTTTGCGTTTTGCATGACGTTACAAATGAAGTTTTTGATTTCTGAAAAAATTTCAACATCTCGCATTGTATGGTCTTTTGTGAATCATTACTTTGTTGATGTTGACGTGGATTATTGAATCATTTCTTTCTTCTACAGCTCAGACGTTTACTACTGTAAAAAATTGATCAGTAACAGCATTATCTATTGAAGAAATTCAAAAAGATTTAGCGACGTTCAAAAGAATTGATCCAAGTTCAGAATTGAAAATTAAAAAATACAATGAAATTATAGCGCAGTTGGACCTTTTGGATGAAAATAAAAAATGGACTCTTGATGTAAAAAAATTAAGATGAATTTTGGAAAAAGATTATCTTGAGGGATTTAATATTGAAAGCGTCCTTGATTTTGAACAGTCATCTACGTTGTTGTATACATTTTCACAAAAAGAGAAAAATACAATTGGTGAATTAAAACAACTGCATCGAGAAAATGGTATTTATGTGGTTTGAAATCAGTGAATGATAATCAATGCAGTTGATGATCAAATAAGATGATCTGTCGTGAGTGCATGATTACAAAGAACGGTAAACGCATGTACGTTGAATCTCTTCAAGAACTGATTGTACTGTGCAATGAATGATGGAAAATTGTTTAATGTGCTCAAATCTGGTTTACAACCTGTAGAGACAGCTGATGTGAATGGTTTTGGTATTAATATTTCTGGAGTAGCAACATTTTGAAAAAATTTCTTGTATACTTTGAAAAATCCACCATCATTAACCAGTGGATCAAATTCGTTTTCTATATTAAAATACACCAATCAACGTGGTAACCAAGAAGCATTTGGAGAGCCTACAAGATATGAAATTCAACCTGATCCAGAATTCAAAAAAGTTGCTTCTTGAATTCAAAATTTAGTTATCGATTGAACATTCTTGGTTTGGTCTCCAGTCAACGCGTCATTGTGGCAGTTGCGAAGACCTTGATCAGATAATAAACTTCTTATGCGTCCGGTAGAAATACAGTGAGGTGATACTATGCGTGCTCCATGAAAAAATGCTAAGATATTTGCTTTTGCTGAGACCAGATTTGTCTATATTTGGGATGTTGAAAAACAAATCTTCACAATATATCGTTCTGCACCGTATAAAAACAATGATGCACATACTACTGATTACTCGCTTCCATATTTCTTTAGTATTAAATTTAGTGCAGGTGATACCAAAGTAATTGATATTTTTGTTCAAGAATGAGAAAAAGCTAATTTGTACTTTATGACCAATAACGAAGTAAGAAAAATGTCATTAAGTGACCTCAGAAATAGATTTTTCGAACAAGAAGCTGATAAGGCGGAGTAAGAATCTAGATTCAAGATTCAAGATTCTAGATTCTAGATTCCAGATTTCAGAATCAAGATTTTATTATAATTTTATTATAATTATATTTTATTTGTTTTTTATTCTAGAGTCTAGAGTCTAGAATCTAGAATCTATTACGGTTCAGATTATTTTAATGTTTTCTCTCTTCATGATTACGTCAGGACAGTTGCGTACAATATGGGATCAGTTTTGGCAAGAGCGTGGACACGTTCGATCAAATCCTGCTCCTTTGATTAATAGTGGTAAAGAAGACGCAACGACGTTGTTTAATGTGGCAGGTATGCAACCATTGGTACCGTATCTGATGGGAAAACCACATCCTGCAGGAACCCGTTTGCACAACATTCAAGAATGTATTCGTACGCCAGATATGGAAGATATTGGAGATGAACGTCATCTTACGTATTTTGAGATGATGGGAAATCGATCATTGGGTGATTATTTTAAAGATGACAGTATTGCTTGGTCTGTTGAATTTCTTACACAAAAAGCATGAATTCCTCTCGAAAAACTATGAGCTACGGTGTTTGCATGAGATAAAGATGCATGAATTCCACTTGATGAAACAAGTATTATCGCATTGCAAAAAGCGGGTATTACACACATAAAACTGATGTGATTTGATGAAAACAAAGAATCTGATAATTTTCGACGTCCAGGTCCAGTAGGTCCTTGTGGCCCATGTTGTGAGTTTTATTATGACAGAGGTGATTGATACGGAAATGACGATTGGGATATGTGAGTAAATGATAGATATACAGAGATCTGGAATAACGTTTTCATGGCGTATTACGATGATGGTACAGGAAATCTTGTAGAATTGCCAACAAAAAATGTCGATACAGGAATGTGATTTGAACGTTTGGTTATGGTATTACAAAATACTGATACGATCTTTGAAACTGATATTTTTGCTTGAGCTATTCGTATTTTAGAATCAGTTGCAGTATTGTGATATCCTTGATTTGATAAACGTACTGCACAATTTAACGATTTAGAAAATTATATCGTAAAAAGTTATAGAATCGTCGTGGATCATCTTAGGGCATCAAGTTTACTGTTAGCTGATGGATTGACTCCTTCGAACGAATGACGTGGCTATGTACTTCGTCGTTTGATAAGAAGAATGCGATATCATTTGAATAAACTCAGTGAGGATTGAAAACTTATCACACAACGTGCAGATTTTACGCTTATTTTGGAAGAGTTGGTAGGTTCATTATTGATTATTTATCCTCATATTGCTGCAAAATCTGCAAGTATCTTACAATGATTGCTTGATGAGATGAATCAATTTGCAACCACAGTTGCAAAAGGAGAGCAATTGTTACAAGAGTATTTTTCAACACCAGGAAAAACAGGACTAACATGAGCTGAGGTTTTTAAGATGTACGACACCTTTGGCGTACCTATGGAATTGACCAAAGAAGTTGCGACCCAAGTATGATTCACAATCGATGAAGACTGATATTATCGTTGTTTGGAAGAAGCAAAAGAACGTTCACGTCAACAATCAGGAAAGATGTTTGCAAAGTGAACTGATTGGTCAACCTATCTTGAATGAATCACTCCTACAGAATTTGTATGATATTCCGAACTTGAATCAGAAAACAGTGCATTGATCAAAGATTTTCTTGTGGAATGAAAAAGAGTATTGATCTTCGATCGTACACCTTTTTATGCAGAATCATGAGGACAAAAAGCAGATACATGAACGATTATCTTGGATTCATGAGAAAATATTTATGTGATAGACGTTCAGAAATATGGTGGTGTATGGTTACATTTTGTGGCATAGATTTCTAAATATATATTTTAGCGTATAGGAATTTCTAAATCCTGGCGCTGTGATTCGATTTTAAAGTTTTGAATGCTGACTTTTGTTACGATGC
>CAZIUS010000090.1:0-4920 GCA_964542385.1 uncultured Candidatus Peribacteria bacterium | reverse complement strand
AAAAGAGCCACAAAGCTACGTCATCTACGAATGCCCTGTCTCGCTTGGTTACGAAATAAACGCCCTTACTGGTCAGACGTTAAAAAACGAACTCCTCGACAAATTTTCAGCACAATGAGAACAATTCATAACGTATTACTTGAATGTTACGCCAAGTAAGACATTGGAATTCGTCAGAGAAACACTTCCATGATATCAAGAAATGTATCTCAAGACTTCTGCATACTTTGTAGAAAAATGAGTGATCAATGCTGATCAAGCTGTCGTCTATATCGATCTGTGTGCAGGTCCTCACGTCGAAACCACTAAAGACCTCGATGCAGGTGGTATGATGCTCGAAAAAGTCGCAGGTGCATACCGACAAGCAGACGAAAACAACGCACAGATGACAAGAATCTACGGTCTCGCATTCGAAACTAAAGACGCACTCCAAGAGTACCAAAAAATGATGGAAGAAGCAAAAAAGAGAGATCATAGAATTTTGGGGAAACAGCTCAAAATTTTCACTTTGTCAGATCTCGTAGGTTCATGACTCCCCTTGTTTCAACCAAATGGTATGACAATTCGTAAAGAACTTACTGACTATCTTCGGTCACTCCATAAAGATCACTGATACCAACGAGTATGGACTCCACATTTGGCTAAGGAAGCATTATATGAATGTTCTGGTCATGCAGGACATTATCTAGAAGATATGTTTCATGTTCACGGTTGAACGAGTAAAGAAGATTATTTCTTGAAACCTATGAACTGTCCGCATCACATGCAACTGTTTGCAGACAATCAATTTTCATATCGTGATATGCCGATCAGATATTTTGAACCTGCAACGGTCTATCGTGATGAAAAAACAGGACAACTCAGTGGACTTACTCGCGTCCGTTCCATTACTCAGGATGATTGACACTTATTTTGTCGTATTGGCCAACTCAAAGAAGAAATAACAACAATTGTGGGGATTGTAAAAAAATTCTACACCACTGTTGGCATGATCGAAAAATATCGAGTATCACTTTCTGTAAGATGAGAAGATACAAGTAACTATCTCGGTTCAGATGAAAACTGGGCAGTTGCAGAGCAAGCATTGAAAGAAATATGCGATGATCTCCAACTCAACTACAAAGAAATGCCAGGTGAAGCAGCATTTTATTGACCCAAACTTGACTTCCAATTCAATGATGCAATTGGACGTGAACGACAACTTGCAACCATCCAAATCGATTTTAACCAACCAGAACGTTTCGATCTTTCATTCGTCAACGAAGAATGAGAAAGAGAACGTCCAGTCGTTATTCACAGAGCTATTTCTGGATCATTAGAAAGATTTATTGGTGTTATGATTGAACATTTCGCAGGAGCATTTCCTGTTTGGCTTGCTCCGACGCAAGTCACTATCCTCCCCGTTAGTGACACCTTCAACGACTACGCCTATCACGTAAAATCTGTATTAGCAAAACAAAACATCAGAGTAACCATCGACGATGCAGCTGACTCTTTAAACAAAAAAATTCGTACCGCAGAAATGCAAAAAATCCCATACATGCTCATCATCGGTGAAAAAGAACAAACAGACTCTAGCGTCAGCGTCAGAGTCTACAAGACCAAAGAACAATATGAAATGAGTTTGGAAAAGTTTGGAGAACAGATTGTGAAAGAGTATGAAGAGAGAAGTTTGTAGGAAGTAATAGTATCAACTAAACTTTATTTTATACAAATAATATAAATGGAAGAAGTGATTGATCAATATAACGATAATGATGATAAATATTATCATCAAAAAACTGATTTGTTAAAAGTAATAATAGGTATTTTCATTCTAGTATTTTGAAGTAGTATATTAATTTAAACATACTTTTCTTTTCAAGTAACAATTATTTATTGTATTTCATTATCTGTTAGTATTATTGTTACGTCAATTGTTTGAGTAGAGAATGTGATAATAAGAAAAGAAGTTAACACCTAGTTTTTATGATTATAAATTTTCACACTATTTTCATACCAATTTTCTTGCATTTCCTGTTTTTTTGATTAATATAATAGTAATGTGATTAGCAATAGTCACTTTTGCAGACTTGTATCTGCCGCTACTCCGCATTACTGCGGAGTGTTTTTTTTATTTAATGAGTTCTTTATAAATACACCTCACCTTTTTAGCAAAATGTACTAAAGGTACAATCTCTTTTGTTTTATTAACTAATCTTCTTTTATCAATCAACTTGACTTGATTCATAACAAGCCATGATTCTTTCAATCAATATCTTTCAAAATTGTCAATTTTTATATACCAGTTATCCATCCAAGCATGATATTTAGTTGTAAGAGGTACCACCAATAACAATCCATTTCATAAATCATTTTGCAACACAAAACATGTTCTCATGAATAATCAATCCTTACTAATCTCATTACCCACATTCACTCCTTCCCAATACCACCAAAATTCTCCCACTCTCGCATCAATTGTATTCTTCGTTCCAAACTCTATCCTCTTCTTATGTTCATTCCGTGCATCAAACAATTCAGGAGTCTTTTTCATACAAAACAAAAAATAAACGCACGACTGTATTGAAATAGTGTGTAAGAATCAAAGAAATTAGTATGAAAAAGCATCTCTTGATTTTATTCATTTTTGGGATACATATATAACTATTTACTTTTGTTCGGTAACTATGGAAAGATCAACTATCAATAACCTCAGACGTAACAAAAAATTCATGATGGGCTTGCTTATTGCGCTCATCATTATCATTGTCCTCTTGTATCAGTTTGGTGGATTGCCAAAAAGATCAAAACAAATCTTGCTATGAACTGGTATCGTTGCTGCTACAGCGCTTGGGTTGCAAGTGTTCGATTATGATCTGGATTTAGAAACATTGCGGAAAACGGGAGACATTCAAGAGTCTAGAGTACAAAACGTGAAAGGCGTTAAATTGATTGGTGATTGTGTTGTTGCAGATGCTGCTGATGATCTCAACTGTGCAAACTTTCAAACACAAAGCCAAGCTCAATCGGTCTATCAAAAATGCGTCGATAGAATAAAAGCATACAATAGTGATAAATCAGCAGAAGAAATCGCAAGACTCGATGTCTACGGACTTGATGGCGATAAAGATGGTATTGTTTGTGAACATTTAACACAGTAAAACTATATTCGTATCAATATAAAAAAAATCACATCAATGATGTGATTTTTTTATCCAATGACTATTTTTCTAATGTATCATTAATAATTTTCTCAACCTCTTCAGGAGAAAGTGCGCTATTATATTTTTTTGATGATCACCCTATGAGATCAGATCATCACCATCACTGATGAATGTCAGGCATACCTTCTGCTTCATTTAACGCTTGATATAATTGTGTAATAGGAAAGTCAATAAATGGAGATTTTTTTCCAATTGAATATTTCCACTTCTCTTGATCAAGTTGTTTTACTGAAACAAATGCTGTAACTCATTCAACTATTAATTGCATTCTCGCATAAAATCATGATTCTTCGATCATTAACCATCATTTTCATCATCATATACGTGAATATGATGTATCTAATTCAATTTGCTCAGCGCTATAGTCTATATACATATCAATCCTTTGCCATACTTTTCTAATCAAATCTTCCATATCTTCTGCACCCATTGTTTCCAAAATATCTGATGTTCTAGCATTTGTATACGGTTCAAATATCCAAGCACTAGTTTGTGAAAATGAGTCATTTGGATTAATTCAATACATTCATCATGTTACGTCGAGAGGATCCTGAAACTCAATTAATTTTTGCATCTGTTTATCAAAAGATCAATGTTTTAAATCTTCTTGGCAAGTTAATAACCAAGAAGAAATACAGACATCTTGATCTGCATCATTAACATACATACTACCTTTTTTATGTGATAAACAATCAAATAATCACTGTTTAATTGCAAAATATACTTGTCACATAGTACTTCTTGTTACAAGTCTATTTACTCACGCATGGTGATCAAAATTAAAGTGTTTAGTGTACGTATTTACGATTGGTGCATGAGAAACATATCAGTCCAATGCTACTGAATGAGAAGGTTTGGTTGCACAGAAATCACTTCGTGTACTTATAACCCTAGGTTCAACAATAAGTTTCATTTAAAAAATATGTATAAATAAACATACACTTTATACAAATTAGTCAAATAAAGTCAATATTAATCTACACCTCCTCTACCAACGGTATTGTATCCAAAACCTGAGTAATGATCTGATCTGGAGTAATGTCTGAGGCAAGTGCTTCAAAGCTAAGGACAAGTCTATGTCTCATCACATCATGAGCAATTTCTTTGATATCTTCTGGTAAAACATATGCTCTCCCAGACATAAGTGCGAGCACTTTTGCACACTGAATAAGGGCAAGTGATGCTCTTGGTGAAACTCCTCGATCGATATAGGATTTCAAAGAATCGAGTCCGTACTGTTCTGGAAATCTTGTTGCAAAGACGAGATTTTTTACATAGATATAAATAGCATCAGAAACGTATATTTCTGAAACCATAGTTTGTAGATCAAGAATTTGTTTTTTGGTTATCGTCTTTTTTATAGTGTCAGTTTTTTCTTGAGGAAGTTGTTTCATAATTTGCATTTCTTCTTCTGGAGATGGATAGGTAATAACTGTTTTCAGTAAAAATCTATCAAGTTGTGCTTCTGGTAGTGCATATGTTCACTCTTGTTCAAGCGGATTTTGCGTTGCCATCACTACAAACGGTGCTTCTAGAACAAACTTATCCTCACCTATCGTGACTTGACGTTCACCCATAGCTTCAAGTAATGCAGATTGTACTTTTGCAGGAGCACGGTTAATTTCATCGGCTAAAACAAAATTTGCAAAAATTGGTCCCTTACGAATGGTAAAGTCGTTTTGTTTGATGTTATAAATCATGGTTCCTACCACAT
>CAZIUS010000089.1:0-5047 GCA_964542385.1 uncultured Candidatus Peribacteria bacterium | reverse complement strand
ATGTTTTGTCGTGTCGATTGTCGTGTCCAGTATCTTCTCAATTTTCCTGCAGGAATCGCTATGAAAGTGACTTCTGGAAATTTGCTTGCTGTCTTGGACTCCATCGAATCTGCTTCACCAAACCGAAAAAGCTTGCAATCACGCGTGATTTCAGTATCTTGCAATCCGTATTCTATAAGAGAAGCGATCGGTGTGATGTGCCCTCAGGTTCATCATCCGGTAAATGCGATGTTCATTAAACAGTAGTTAAAAGGGTAAACATTGTTAAACATTGTTAAACAAAATTAATCAATATTCAACTCTTTAACTTTTCAACTCTTCAACTACTTATTAAGATCGATTAGCTCAGTTGGCGAGAGCGCCACATTGACATTGTGGAGGTCACTGGTTCGAGTCCAGTATCGATCAAGGTATTAAATAAAGATATTGACATTGTGGAGGTCACTGGTTCGCCCCCTACGGGGATAGCAAGTCCAGTATCGATCAGGTTATATATAAACTAATAAACTGCTCTGGGAGTAGTTTTTTTGTTTATAGAAAAGTTTGCATTTATTTTATAATTAGATTATAATATCATATTTATTATCTTCTATTATATGGAAAATTATAATAATTTAGTAGATAAACAAAATAATCGTGAACCGATTACCCTTGAAAAAAAGGAAACCCAAGAATTACATTCTTTTGGTTCGATTAATGAGTTAGTTTATTTTCTAACATTCGAATTAAAGAAAAATTTATCGGGATATAAAGATTATTTTGATGCATGATTGAGTCAAGCAGTTGAAAATAAGTATTGAAAATTGGATGATAGAGATTCGAAAGACTTAATTGAAACTTTTATGAGAATTAAACCGATTAAATGTGATAACGAGTGAAATGTGCGTTTTGTGTTATGAGACAGTATCTATAAATTAACTCTTGCAGACAAATACTCTACATTAAAAATGCCAGATTGAAAAGAAATTAATCTTGCTGAAATTATTCAAGATCAAGGGAAAGAAAAATTTTTAAGTCAATTACATAATTTAATTAGAAGCGAAAAGCAAATTGATAAAGAAGAAGTTGCTCATAATAAATATAGAGTTAATACGTTTTTATTGAATGAAAATTGACTTAACATTGAAACTGATGCATTATTTTATTCCGTTGCTTGAGCTTTAGATTCAATGTTATGGGCTGCAAATAGTGACAATTTTATGAAGTATCAAAAAGTATGATATGACTTGTTTTTTAGAGCAATTGATCAGTCAAAAATCATAACGAATAATGGATTTAGAGAAATACAGAAGTATTGTGAAAATATTGAATCGAACTTATGAGAATTTAGATCCTTGTCGATTGAACAACGTGAAAAAGAATTTAAAAAATATACTTGCGCCCAAATTTTACTAATGAATATTCGTAAGATGGGTCAAGCAGTTGCTTTAGCGGAGAGAGCTCAAACACCAAAAGATTGATTTTATGAATTTTCAGACCATTACGATCCTTCAAATTCAAAAAATTATTTAATGTTTGATAAAAATTATAATAATGTTTTGGAAGCTAGTAAATAATGAAAATAATAATTGTATCCTGTTTGGAATTAGAAATAATAAAATAGTATATTTGTTTTAACTATTTTTTTAAAAGGACTGCTTATATAAAAATACATTATTATGTCGTTTTTGTTTATAATCCCCATAATCACATTCGTTTTCCTCAAGCCGTTCAAAGGTATACTCGGGGTTATCTAAGTAGAAAGCTCGTAAAGTTGTTGTTGTGGTTCAAGATATAAACTGCCTTCAGGTAGTTTTTTTATTTTTGGAAAAGATTACGTTGGTTTCTTGAATTTCATGGCTATGATCACTTTTCATCATATAACTTTTTTGAATGATTCAGGTTCAAATAGTTCTGCTGTATGTTTACTAATACAAATATCTCTTGTATCTGTATTTTCAAGTGATGCATGTTTAGAAGCTTGTACATAGTCTTGCAAAGTATGAAGTTTCATCTCAGGAGTTTCTCATTCTTCTGTTTCATTTTCATTTGTTTTGAGAGAAAAATTTTCTCGGTCAAAATCTCTTTCTGGATGATTATTTGAGAAAACAAAACTTCCTCATGGTTTGAGTATTCTGTTTATCTCTTTAAATACTTGATTGAGAGCAGATTGTGTTGTAATAAACTTTAGAACGTGTGCACAATTTATTTTATCAAATGAATTATCAGGGAATGGATGTCAATTTTCAATGTCTGCCTGTTTAAATTCTATTTCTTGATTGTCTATATACTTCTTTTTTGCTTGATCAATCATTGCTTGAGAAATATCAATACCTGTAATTGATACTGGTTTATACTTTTGTATTCATTCAAAGTACTTTCCTGTTCCGCAACCGATATCAAGAACCTTGTCTCATTGTTGAATATCTAACATTTCTAATATATCTTGATTTTCTTCTTGAAACATAAAATTGGTAAAAGGGTCATCATCATAGGTTTCTGCAATTGTTTTGTCTTCGAACAGCGAATTTTTTAAATTGTCTATTGTACCTTTTTGTCATTCTTGATCTTCTAGAACTTTATGCCAAATTTCTTGAGCTCAAACGATATCATTTTTTGCTTTTGTAAAATCTGCTTCACCTGCTTGTGGTAAACTAAATAATTTTTCTTTATTCATTTTGTTGTTTATAATATTTTCCATATTGTAATTATATGCAACACGTGTTTTTTTGCAAATTTCACTACTCTTGTAATGACAGCATTTTTCTAGAAACAATAAACGTAATTATGATAATAAAAGTACCCAAAAGTATTAAAGCCGTTCGTGCATCTAGCCAACTGAGAATTTGTTTACCAAGTGTTGTCCACAAAGCAAAAACAGAAAAAATAATTGACCTTGTGGTTGCAAGAGATTTTCAGGACGTATTGTGTATCAAAACATGATTCCATGCAGGTTGTCGTAATCAATCTAGTGCGTTAAATAATACAAAAATTATTGCGACTCGCCACCAATTTGTTCAAAGCAATAAACCACAAATAATAAGCAATACTCACTGTAAACCAGTAGCAAGTAACCATGTTTTTTTATATCCAATCTGTGAGGAAAGTAATGGTGTAATTATGTACACTCATGATAAAAAAAGTGCTGAAATAGTCATGACAATTCCCCCTATCCAATCAGGCATTCACATGGTTACCAATACGGGTAGTATTATGAGTGGTAAAAAGGCAACATGGTTTCAGAATGTTCTGTAGAATAAGAGTGTTCTCATTTCTTTATGGGAATATATATTGTGAAATGCTTCTTTTGCTGTGGAAATATTTTTTGTTCGCATTGTTTTGAAGTTTCCAATAATGACTGGTGTTATTTCTTTGAGTTGTAGCGTTAAAAACAAAAGGATTCATGCAAAAATTACATCAAGACCTGCAAGGAGTTTATATCAACTGTCTCACATATATTTCAATGTAAGACCTGCTATAAGTGGAGTAATAATGCCTACTGAATTCTCCCAAAACATAAATTCGCTCATAACTTTCCCAAATTCTTTCTTTTTATCGAGTACTGATAAATTTTCTTCCAAAAATGCTTGTCATGTTCCACTCCAAAAACTCCAGTATAATGCAGAAAATACTGCAGCAATGATGAATCACGTGTATGTGGGAAAAAGAAAAATACAAAGTGCTCAGAGTAGATTTGCACTGACTGATATTGTCAAAGATAACTTTCTGCCTGTCGTATCAGCAAATACCGATGTTGGTATTTCAAGCAACCAGACACTGATGGTTGCTATATTAGACACTAAAACTATTTCAAAAATTCACAGTCAAACATGTGTATACAGTAATGTTGCAACTGGCGTTAAAAATACTATTCATGAAATGAGATTTATTCGTTTTTGAAGTTTTATATTTTTTATTGCTTGTTGCTGCATACATCAATAATAAGTAAATATAGTAAATTGCGTATAGATTTATGATAACGAATCATTTGAAACTGTACTACAGTATTGGGTTTTGCAATTTACTACGTAGAAAATTTATTTTAAATTTTCTATATTATATGTAATATATGATTCTCTTGGCCTAGTTCAAATGAAGTTAATAACTGTGCATAATATTTCTGGGTTTGCCGAAATAATCTCAATAATCACCGTATTCGTTTTCTTCAAGCCGTTCAAAGGTATACTCGGGATTGTTTAAGAAGAAAGTTAGTAAAGTTGTTGTAGCACAAACTGCTTTTGGACTAGTGTTTAACTTTATTTTACAACTGACTAACTCACTGCCAAACCAATAACCCACTAACAAGAATAATCGCAACGAGAATTATTTTTCTGAGACGTTCTGCATTGATGCGTTGGACAATTTTTTTGCCAATTCGAGAGCCGATAAATGCGATGACAAATAGGAGAGGAATGTATGGATAGTATTGTGGATCCATAAATCATTGATCAAAGTAGACAGGTATTCTGGTAAAATCTACTAACAACGCAACAGAAGCAATTGTCGCAATATAGCTTTCTTTACTGAGTCCAAAAAGTGTCATAAAAGCGCCTCTTAGAACTCATCCCGTACCGATCAGTCAGGCGCTAAATCAAGAAAGAGCTCATCATAATCTTCCTATTCGCGGTGAACAAACGATTTTTAACTGCGGTCTCAGGAGTGAGTAGCTAGCAAACAAAATTAGGACGCATCATAAGATCGTTTTCAAGACTGCAGGATTGATAATTCACGCCAGTCTTGCTCAAATTATAGTTGCAATGATACTTGGTATACCAAACAGAAAGAATATTTTTTTATCTCGATGTCTTCGGAAAAGGGAAAATCTAGAAATGTTGCCGAAAATATGATACAACGCAACGAGAATAAGTGCGTTTTGATAGGTGAGAAATTGATGAGCAATTGGTAAGAAAATACTCGACGAGCCAAATCAAGCAATAGTTCCTGCTATTTCTGCTATGAGCGCTCAAAAGAGTAGTTCTGTCATGAATAAATTATATCTATATAAATAATTATCTCACAATAACCTCTTCTCTACTACCAATATCTATCGTTCGAACATCGGGAAATC
>CAZIUS010000088.1:0-5122 GCA_964542385.1 uncultured Candidatus Peribacteria bacterium | reverse complement strand
AATCTAAAAATTTTGCCAACGTACTAATTTTATAAACCGTTTTGGTTGCATGATACGCAAGACGCAACATCGGCTCAAATTGTAAAATATCATGTCCATTAAAGAAAAATCAGATATCTTTCTCATACACAGCTTGCATAATTGTTTTCAATGCTGCAATTTTTTCTTCAGGATGTTGTGCAGTAAGGACGCGAGGATATCATCACCACGTCAAGTATTCATCATACACTCATTGCAACTCTTTGAGTATAATTTTACTGGTTGTCTTTAACGAAATATGATCGATATGAATTTCTTTTACCTGTAAAAATTCATGAAATGACAAAGGAAAAACTGGAACATAGACAATTTTCTCCTGTTCACCCATCAAAGGTCCGACCACACCAGTAGCCAATATTTTTGCTTTTACTCAGGGAATATGTGTATATGCTTCTAGAACTTTTTCCAAATTATGACTATATTGCACTTCATTCAGACACAAAAGATGTTGGGCATATGGATCAAATCCATATTTCATCATCATAAACATCAAAAATTCATCAATATCATGAAACTGTCTAGGAACAATATCTTCATCAAAACTAAAATAGCTTTTTTTTCGTCACCATGCAAGCTCATCATAAACATGTTTTAACAATGTCGTCTTCCCCGCTTGTCTCGGTCAAAACAACAAACAAACATGTTGGTCCTGAGAATCAAGAAAGTTATGGACTGTTTGCGTGAGTTTGGGTCTTGGAATATGCATTGGTAGTAAAGTGATTAAAAGACTAATACATGAAAGGGTTAAAGTACTCATTGAGAGCAATTTACTGAAACAAGTACGATTACAAAGTGTGTATTTTTGAAATATAATAAAAATTACGCAATTTGAAAGAGATTTTTTAATAACAAAAAAAACGCACGAGTAAATACTCGTGCGCTCCGCACCATCGTGGCGCTTACAAGACGTTTCACTCCGTCTGTCAGGGAGTTACAAAACGAACATTACACATAACAATGATACTACTATCATTACAATTGCATAAGGCAGTGTCATTTTAAAAATTTCTAACCATCCCATGTTGAGGCGATTTTTTGCAAGTGCAGAGGTTAAAAAAAACAAAAATGCTGCTTGTCCATTTGGTGTTAAAACACTGAATATATTAGTTCCAGCATTAATGCTTACTGTTAACTGTTCTAGATGTTTTATTTCTGTAACAGTTAACTGTCCCTCTTTCATCATATCAACTGCGGCATCCATAAAAATTTTAGCAACAAAAACATTATCGCTCACTGCAGACAAAATACCACTTCCCAAAAAGTAGAATATCTTTTGTCCATGTTCACCTAACGCAGTTGCAAACTGAATCGCAGGCATAAAGGTATGTTGTTCATGCAGCATCGCTACAAAAGCAAACAAAACTCCAAGTACAACTAAGAATGGACCGCCTTCCTCAAAAGAAGGTACAAAATCATGCTCGTCCTTTTTACCTGTTGTTGCAGTTGCAAAAATAATAATTACTAAACCAATAAGTCCTACTACTGCAAAGTGGGTAATAAGCATGATTGCTAAGAGTAAAGCAATAACTCCCTGAATCATTATTGATAATTTTTCAGTTCTGTTCATTGATTGCATATACTGCTGTTTCCATTCTGTAAGAACTTCTCGTTCCTCAGGTGTCATTGTTACTCCAAAGCCAAACAGTTTAAAATGTTCTAATAAAATTGTTGTAACTAATCCGAATATTAATGTAGCCAAAGTAACTGGAAGCATTTTAACAAAAAATGTGTTAAAGTCCCAAAGAGGAAGTCCTGCCTGTTCCAAAATCGTATTGATTATTTTAACAAGCATCACATTCTGTGGCTCACCTACCATGGTCATCACTCCTCCCAATGCAGTACCAATCAATCCATGAATCATAATTGATCTAAGGAATTGACGATAATTGTTTATCTGTGGACCAAGAGCTTCTCTTAATTCAACATCAGTATGTTCATTTACTGAATCACCGTAAGTCTGACCTGCTCTAAAGTTTAGAACTATATCATATAATTGAGAAACCACTGTAATCAATACTGCAGTAACAGTTAGAGCATCAAGAAATGCACTTAAAAGAGCTGCAGAACAACAAACAATCAATGAAAGATTTGTTTTACTTGATACTTTTACTAATAAGTTTATAAAAGCATAAGTCATAAACTGCTTTAAGTAACTTACAGCAGCGACCATGAACAGTACCAACATAAACACATCAAAACTAGCGATCCATTCGTGCCAAATAGACTCTGTTGAAACCAATTTTAATATAATAGCTTCAGCTACCAATAATCCTCCAGTAATAGCAGGATAAACCATAGTGCTTCTAAAGAGCAGAAAAAGAAATTGCAAAAGCATTGCAATACTTGTCCAAAATGGACCTATTGTATGCAAAAGCAATGGATTAATTGCTAAAAAAGCAATCATTATCAATTTAAATTGATCCAATTGCTTTTGTTCTTTTTCAGAACTAGCTCGTCCCAAAAAAAGATCAAACGGTGTTTTTAACCTATTAGTACTCATTTTATTTTTTTTAAATTTATTTTAACGAAATCATATATTCTGAACAAACACTCAAGGCGTAAAAAACACCTAATTTTTAACGAAGCTTTTTCTTCGAATAACGATTTGAGGATCAGCTATTATTCTCCTATTTTTAACCAGATCCTCTTCACGAGGACGTGGCCAAAAGATTTTTCTTTTCTTACATGTCCTCATAAATAAGGTTTTAATGGTTAATAATTTTAAATATCACCACAACAACATAATAATTATTGACAAAAAATCAATACGTTTCGGTGTATTGTGTGTGTAATGAGTAAGAAAAATAAAAAGCACACAGATAAAATCTAACCTTTCTGTAATACATACAAAATTCTTTGCACTTCTGGAAGATCATGTTCCAAACGGTAATGATGTAATGCGATTGGTTTTAGTCTGTATTGTCTCATCAGAGAAAGAATTGTTTCATCTTCTTGTGACGTAAACATTTTGTACATCGCAAGGAGCCCGCCAGACCTCAGACGTGGCAATGATCGTGAGAACAGCTGATCTGCAAAAGCAACTGCTCTGGTGGTAATAAGGTCATATTGTTTTTTATGTTCTTCAATTCTTCACCAAATCGCTTGCGCATTGGTTAATCAAAACTCTGCAATCATGGCATTAACGACATCAACTTTCTTTTTTCTAGCATCAATACCAGTTCGTTTCACGTTTGGATGCATCATTGCCAAAGGAAGCAATGGAAAACCGCCTCATGTTCACAAATCAAGCGCTTCGAGTCAATCATCAATGTCTATTATTTTCACAAGTTCTAAACTATCCAAAATATGTTTTTCTCGTACGCCATCAGCATCTCTGATCGCACTCAGATTGATTTTACTATTCCAATCCAGAAAGACAGCAATCATTTTTTCTCGATCAGCACGATTTTTTTCATCCATAGGTTGCAGTTGAAGTAAATTTCATTATCTATAATGAAATCAACAAAAAAATCGAGAGGAGAAAAATGGAGGGGAATTGATAGAAATAGAAAGAAGCCGAAGGAAGTCGTAAAAAAATAATAAAATAATGAGTTAGTGTTTACGTTTTATAAAATTCATCACGTCATCCTGAGCGCAGTGAAGGATCCAGGTTTAAAAATGAATTGGTCACAATGGATCCTTCGGCTATCGCCTCAGGATGACGCAACACACTATCGCATTTAACCTTTTGCTTCTCTTCCTTCATTTCCTCTCTACTTCCAATCATTTCCTCTCCACTTCCTTCGACTTCTTCTCCATTTCCTTCCCCTCTTTCATGCCAGAACGAAAACAACTTACCGTATGAATCCTTATTTTTCTCCTTATTGCTCAATGGCTTTTACCGTTAGCGCAATTTTGACCTACACTCACTGATCCAGAATGGGAACAAGCATATACTCGAGCTAATAACCAAAATATACCAGAAAAAGAAGAGACAAAAAAATATCCATTCAGTACCGTAACAAGAATGCAAGCAGCGCGTCGATTTGTTCGATTTGCAAATCTTCATTGATTTAAGCATACAAAACAACCGATTGATTGTCAATTCTCTGATCTCCCAAAACTCACTCTTGAAGACCAAAAAATAGTAACAGAAAGTTGTTTATTAGGGTTTTTCAAATGATTTATGGGAGAATTTGTTCCAAACGATCCCATGACAAAAGCATCTACCACAGTTGTTGTCGCCAGAATTCTTAGTCCAGACAAAACCTTTCCTGATGTCAAAGAGTTTCGAAATCCGTATCTCGAAGAAGGTGTCCGTATTGGTATTCTCAAAAAACCAGAACATCCTTATCTTATGTATCCTATCTCTAGATATGAGTTACTCCTTATGTTGCGAAGAACACACCAAGTAATGAAAAAAAAATAGATTGATTTTTTTGACAATTATTCATCATTTCAGTATACTTTAATGGAAGAAATTTTTCATTCCTTTACAGTATATGGCAGATGATCAAGTAATAGATCAACTTGAGCAGGTACAGTATATTACTGAAAATCCTGAAGTTGAGAAATTTATTAAATGAATTAAAGACGCGATTACCAATAGAGAGGTAATTAAGATTTTTGATAATCTGTTAACTATTGCGACTGAAGAATGAGCATCAGATATCCATATTGAACCGTTTGAACATCGAAGTAGAATTAGACTAAGAATCGATGGTGTTTTGATAGAACTAGTTCACTATCCTGAAAATCTCCATGACAATATTATTGCTAAATTCAAAATCGAAACGGGACAGATGCGTCCAGATGAAAAAAGACTTCCTCAAGATGCCCGTGTTTCGACTCAGACATTAACAAACAAAGAACTCGATCTACGTGCCAGTACTGTTCCTACTGTTTGGTGAGAAAAACTGGTAATGCGTATTGTGGATAAATCAAAAAAACTGCCTCCATTGCAAGCATTGTGAATTGAATGAATCAACAATGAAATTCTTAACAGAAATATCGGCTTTCCAAACGGCGTTATTCTCGTTACCTGACCTACGGGATCATGAAAAACGACGACGTTATATGCTTCTTTGGCTATCTTAAATACTATAGAAGTAAACATCATCACCTTTGAAGATCCGGTCGAAGT
>CAZIUS010000087.1:321-5284 GCA_964542385.1 uncultured Candidatus Peribacteria bacterium | reverse complement strand
TTTCTGAACTTATCAATTATATTGAAAATTCTCTAGCGAAAATAGAAATCGATGAAGCAATAAGTATAGATGATAATAATGATACTAATAACGGTGATATAGATTTTACAATTAGTTGATTGAAACAAAATCAGAATAATAGTTTTACTATTCAAATAAGTAATATTTGATCAAAAGATTATGATATTGGGCATTCAGAGAAAAAACAAAGTTTATGAATCTACTGTCGAGAGTATACTAATGAAAAAAATGAAATTCTGTTAGAAACAAACGATTTTATTGGAGCAATAAATCAAAATACATGGAGTTGAACATTTGAACTTAAACAAACACAACAATGAATATTTACCATCAAATGCGAAGTAAATAAATATCAAGATATTGTTGAGTCAAATAAAGATAATAATAGCATTATGTGGTAGCATATTATAAAATGATTAAATTTCCTAAAATTGTATATATTTTACTTTTTATATATTAACAAATGATAAATATTAAACACCTTGCTTTATGAGTATTTTTTTGAATATGCTGACTTTTTATTGTGACTTATGTAAGTGCAAATTTCACTCCATCACAAATAACAACAACTTTCATCAATAAAATTGAGAAAAAAATTGATATTATAGCTGATACAGATTTTGATAAATTATCAATTATTAAAACAAAATTAACTATATTGTATAAAAAAACAAAAAATCAAGAAATTAAATATATTATTGAAAAAATTATACAATATATTGCAAAAACTATAGAAACTAATGATTTGGATAATATTTTTAATGACTCAACACCACCAATATCATTATGAATAAAGACACTAACAAAATGATTACGTCCAATGTATGAAAAAATAGGATCATTTTATCTCTTAAGAGTAAAACCTGAAATTATGTGAACACCAAAAAATCTTGTTATACAAACATATTTCAATCACTGATATTGCCTAGAACTAGCAAAAAATAATCTCCCTGATGATTTTACATTTGCTTCGAGTGACTGATGAAAAACACGATCATTAATTAAAGATCGACCAGAAACAACCTGAGTAGAATTAAAAAAAGATGGTATTAGCTATACCACTTTAAATAAGACTATTTGTGGTGCATTTCATCTCAAAGTTGTTTATCCAAAACAATGGACAATTTTTGATGAATGATTAGCATTTCCAATTCTTAATCGTGGACATGAGTATCCTGAGAATTCTCGCTGCATAGATATGACAATAAGTGCTGATAACGCACAATATGAAGAAAACACGTTTTGTTGGTAAAATGATAATTTCCCTACTCAGTTCCTTTTTTCACCATCCAAGCCAAGCCCAACGCATCTGCTGTATCATGTCGTTTTGGAGCTTCTGCAAGTTCGAAGAGTCTCGTAACTACATTGACCATGAGCTCTTTTGAGGCATTTCAATTCCCACTCACTCGTTTTTTCACTTCGTTTGGCGTCCATTCGTGAAGTGGTATTTTGTTGGTAGAAAATAACATAGCCAAAGCACCTCTTATCCCATACACAAACTCAGCATTATTCATATTACGATCAGTAAAATACAGTTTTTCCATACCGACCGCCGTTACTGGATATTTTTTCAAAAGCGCAACAAAAAACGTCCAGATTTCTTCCATACGCGCAAATTGCTTCTCTCTCGTGAGTTTTTTGTCATCTTGCAAAAGTACCCCAGCATCAATCACACGCATCTGATCATCAATCAGCGCATAGCCTAGTTTACGAATTCACGGATCTATTCAAAGAAAGTACATAAGGAAAAATAAGACTATAAAACAATATTTATCTATGCAATATTTTACCCACCACCATCGCCACACCAAAGACAAATCCTCAGATATGTGCCCATCGTGCGACCCCTCACTCGAGTCATGAGTTTGCGAGTGATCATACCCCGCTAAAAAATTGAACGCCAATTCGATAGATGAGAAATTGGTTTGCGGGAATGAGAAACGTTTGCATCGTATTTGGCATAAGCATTTTGATACGACTTTTGGGAAAGAGAAGTAAATATGCACCGAGGACGGCTGCGATTGCCCCTGACGCTCACACTGCTGGGATTAGGCTTCCTGCATTAAATGCTACGTGAATCAAACCAGCTGCTATTCCTCACGTCAAATAAAACAACAAAAATCTTGTATTCCCGATTTTGGCTTCAATATTGTCTCCGAAAATTAGCAAAAATAACATATTTCCTATCAAATGCATCCATCATCCATGCAAAAACATGGCAGTCACGAGTGTCAAATAACCACTTCCAGAAAGAATTTTTTCTGGAACCGTTCCCCATGTCATGATAAAATCATTTAATCCTTCACCCAGACTGGTCTGGTAAAAAAACACAACCACATTAATCACGATAAATATCCATGTCCAAAACGGTGTATATCCTCATTCTACTTGATCATCTCAGATTGGGAACATAATATATAATGAAAAATTAAAAATTAAAAGTGAAAAATGAAGAGTAATTTTTCATTCTTCATTCTTCATTTTTCATTAAAACAATCCCTCCTGAGTCACACCGACAAACTTTTTCAATGATTGCGTATTTGCAAACTCACGATCAAAATCCTCTATCCAACTTAGATCTCATGCAACTATCGAACGAACTTTGCTAATTTCATCAGCTCGTAAATCTGGTTCTGGTGTTTCGATAAACAATGCTCTTTGATTTTTTTCTGCTCGCGAAGCAATCGGTACAAGAGTTTTTCGACCCAAAAATCCACGACCCAGACTTGCGTGACGATCTAATTTTGATCATAATGGCACTTTTGCGTCATTGAAATGAATACAATACAATTGTTCAATACCAATCAGTTCTTCTATTTGTTCAAGTACGAGATTTCGGTCACGTAAATCAATACCTCATCATCGACAATGCGCCGTATCAAAACAAAACTTTACTGGCAAATCTGTTAAATATTTCTTGTAAAAATAACCAACTTCTTCAAGATTTGATCCAATCTCACTTCACTGTCCTGCTGTATTTTCCCATAAATATTGCACATGATCTAATTTTTCTGTACGTAAACGAGTAAACAACACCTCAAGATTTTTTCTCATATTGGTCATTGCCTCATCCAGCGTAAATCCTTTCATCTTTCCAATATGGACGTTGATCGCATCATATCCAAGCGCAGCAGCAAGCTGAAAATCGTGCACTATCGAATCAAGTTCTTTTGTTACCTGGTCGGTCGGTTTGGATAAATTGATCAAATAGTTGCTATGGATGAGTCATCATATTTGACACGTACGAATTCTTTCCTCGCGACCTGTTGCAAGTTGTTCTTCAGAATAAACTGGAAATGCCCATCATCTAGGCGACTTAGCAAAAATCTGAAGTGTATTTCCCCCTACTTCAGCAGATCTCCCAAATGCCAACTCTGGTCATCATGCAATACTTGTGTGTGTTCAAATGCGAAACATGGGATAAGTGGAGAGGAAATGAAGGAAGTCGAATGAAATGAAAGAAACAGAAAGAGATGAAGGAAATTAAAGAAGTCGAAAGAAATGAAAGAAATGAAAGAAATCGAGAGAAATAGAAAATATTAACAGTTCTGATCTACTTCCTCTCTACTTCTTTCTACTTCCTCTCTACTTCTTTCTACTTCCTCTCTATTTCCACTCTATTTAATCTCCTTATAACATCTCTCTTGTTTTTTTCAATTAATTAACCATGTATGACATTGACCGTTTACTGTTGTAGCGCCTCATTTTACCATCAATGTTGTTTTATAATATCTTTTTCAGACATATTCTAGGCTTCATTTATCTTCTACTTTAGCAAGCGTAAAAACTGATTCACGTCATTTAAAGGTTCCATCAAAGTTCATACTAATAATTATAGGATATGGCTTCGTATTGGTAATCGTAAGATCCAAAGAAGGTGAATATATTGTTGCGTCAATTCATGGAATTGCTTGACGTTCACCATCTATCGTAGCAGTGTATAAGCTTTTATATCGTTTCGAATGATTTCTCATTTTTATACCAAGTCATTTGTTGGTCACTGTTCCTTGATACAATGCAGTTGCAGCACCACACAATCCTCATCAGTATCAGTCTACTTCTTCATCAGATGAAATAATTTTCCCTCGTTTATAGTTTTTCTTTTCTGCATTATCAAATTTTGCGTCGGCAAGAAAAGCAATTGATTCATTTGGCATTAGAATTCTTACTGGTCATATAGTGTCCATCGCTGTCTTTATATTAAACCTTCTATATTCTTCATCATGATTAATTCTTTCTCTATTTGACGTGAGTTCATAACCAAGCGATGACAAGTCTTCTTTGTTTTTAAATAAATACAGAAATGCAAAAGCATCTCTTTGTTTTGCTGAAAGTGAGTACGTAATTTCATTTGCTGATTTATTTTTATTTTCTTTCCGCCATTTTTCTATATTTTTATCAAGATCGTCTTTCAACATTATAGGTTCGACAAAAAGGTTTCATCACGTATCCACTGTAATTCACGAATTTGTTCCATACGGTTTGGCAATGAACTTTTTGTATCATGATGTTGCAATTGATTTCATCACTTCACGTCTCATCATATTAAAAAACGCTTTCTCAGTAGTTCATTGTGATCTAAGACGACGAATAGTTGATGTATTAATGTTAACTGATTCCAAAATATCACGAATTTGTACCTGTCGTGCTTGAAAACGAGTTAGGAGATATTTTTGTTTTGTCATTTCATCTCATGTTAGTGTCTCAAGTTGTTTTTCTGTACGAACTATATATTGTTGTAGTTTTGCGGCAATCAATGGTGTTGGTTTGTTTTTCAACGATTCTTTTAATGCTAAAAATGTTTTTTCAACATTCTGTAATTGCTCAACAGTGCTTGAAGTACAGCCAGTTTTTCAATTTCCTGTAGAACAAAAATCTAAGATCAGTTGTGATGTTTCAGCTTTTACCGATCATACAAACAACATAATGCACAAACTCAGCA
>CAZIUS010000087.1:0-311 GCA_964542385.1 uncultured Candidatus Peribacteria bacterium | reverse complement strand
TTTTAAATAAATACAAAAAAGGAAATGTTTCTTTTTCTTTTGCAGAAAGCGAGTATGAAATTGTCTGTGCATCATTTTTTTTATTTGCTTGCCACCATTTCTCTATATGCTTATCAAGATCGTCTTTTACCATAATAGGTTCAACAAAAAGATTGCCTCACGAATCGACTGAAATTCATGAACGTTCCCCATACGGTTTGGAGACAAATTTTTTATATCATGACGATGCTATTGATTTCATAATTTCACGTCTCATTGCATTAAAAAATGCTTTATCGGTGGTTCATTGTGATCTGAGGCGACGTATTGTT
>CAZIUS010000086.1:3790-5388 GCA_964542385.1 uncultured Candidatus Peribacteria bacterium | reverse complement strand
GCAGTTTTTGTGATTTTTGATCACGTAATTCATCATTTAGCGACCAAACCAAAAGATGAAATGGTAAACGTTATTGGTGCATTTGCTGTAGGTGCGTCATTGAGTCAAGGTAATAGAGAAACATAAAACTGATGTGATCATGGTTTTTTTTCTAGTGCAAGATTATCAAATGATATAACGTCGCTAGTGATTGTTTTGGTGGCTACAATTGTTCATTGTTGATCATATAAAGCCATTTCTGTGGCATGTTCTGGTAGTAAACTGTTTGATGTATACAAATTTACTGTTTCAATAATCATCGGCTCGCCTGTGACGACAAAATCAACTTTTGCAACTACTGTAGCTGATCATCATTGTAAGAGCAGTGGTCTTGTTTCTCGTTGTGAAGGAATGGTAATAGAACTTGGAAAAGCATTATTGTACACGACAGGATTTTGCGTTACGACAGTTGTTCATGTCCCAGTAGCTGCATGGAGTATTCTCATTAATCTTGCTTCAATATAATTCAGTACTTCTGCTCATGTTTGAGTGAGACGAGCACGTGCTTGAATTGCATTGATACGATTCAAAAGATCATTTACGCGTCATACGAGTTTATCTTCAGGTTGACGAGCATGCCATCTGGTGATAACTCTGTCGATTGTATTTTCTTCTGTTTCAGTGAGTGCAAACGTAAAACTCACCAAACTTAAAATGCCTAACATGATAATAATTAATTTTTTCATGGTGAAAGAAAAAATAAAAATTGACTTATAAACTTTATATTGTTTAATATATTAAAAAGAGTGCAAAAAACAAGCTCAAAAATTTGCTTTTATTAATTATTTTTCGTATCATTACATTATAGAAAATGCAACTTAAATTGAAATAATTTAACTGGTGCATTTTCTAAGTAGAAAATTGCAGTTTTGGTTCAAAATGTACTCTCGAATTTAAATGCAATTTTCTCTATAATTATTTATTTTGTATGAATCACCATGGAACTCAGTGTACGCGCATATATATTTGACGAGGATGATCGTGTTTTGGTTGTAAAGCATAGTGCTGAACAGCCATGGGTGTTACCATGAGGACATGTGGAAGAAGGTGAGACTTATTATGAAGCATTGAGTAGAGAACTCCTTGAAGAACTTGGTATCAAAATTATGCTTGTTTGAGCTGAAAATGATCTAACTGATTCTATGGTTAAATCAATGCCTTTACCAGTAAGTATTCACAAAGTACGTTATGAGCACAGAAATAGAGGACAAGTTGAAAAACTAGAAATGTTCTTTTTTGCTCGTTTGAAATGAGCGTTTCCAGAACAATTCTCAGATGAGATTTATGAATGGGAATGGGTAGAAAGTGATGATCTTATCGATATGGATGAATCTGAAACGTTTTCATTTATCCCTGAAATTCTAGAACAAAATATCGATTTATTAGAATTGGTTTGATAGAGGCATAAAAATATTGGAAAAGCAAAAAAAGAGAGTAGGCTACTCTTTTTTTGTTTGTTTAAATTTAATTTCTCCGTCCTCTAGAGATTATAGTGGAAACATTCATGAGAATTATTTTTGTTCTTACTTTTTGCCTTGATGCAAAAAGTAAGCAAAAAA
>CAZIUS010000086.1:2330-3672 GCA_964542385.1 uncultured Candidatus Peribacteria bacterium | reverse complement strand
TGTTTATGCAGTATTGTTGACGAACGCGACTCCCTCCCAGAGGGACCCGGTCGTCGCGTAACGAATTGCTTGATTTATATGTTCTGATTATTGTTTCAGACAATGCTCGTGACGTTTGAACACTTTGAGATAACTATTTGAATGTATCATGTACTATTTCACTCTTCCCGTTGAAAACAATTATAAAACCACTACTATATTTTATTTATTTTGATAGGTATTTGTATGTTTTCACTTGAAACTATTGTCTCACGAGCAAAAAGAAGAGGGTTTGTTTATCCAAACTCAGAGATTTATTGATGATTAGCGAATATGTGGGATTATGGTCCTTATGGATCAGAATTGAGAAAAAATATTTTGGATGCACGATGGAATACATTCGTACGTGGAAGAGATGATATTGTAGGATTGGATACTACTATTCTTGCTCATCCGACAACATGGGTTGCAAGTGGTCATGTATGATGATTTGCAGATGCTCTTATTGATGACAAAAAAACTGGACAAAGATTTCGTGCAGACAAGCTAATTGAACAAAGTATAAGTGACAAAGCAGAGAGATTTTGATGAGAAGAGAGTGTCTTAGACTATGTAAAAAAAACGTACTGATTTGAAAATCTTTCTCCAGAGGCTCGATGAAATGAAGGTATGCATACATATATTGTTTGAGAAAAATTACGCAATCCAAATAGCTGAAAAGATGCGGAATGGACTGAGGTCAGACAATTTAATCTCATGCTCAATACGCATCTGTGACCTGTAGCTGATGACGCAAACAAAGTGTATATGAGACCAGAAACCTGTCAATCATTGTTTACGAATTTTAAAAACGTTTTGGATACGACGAGAATGCGTGTTCCATTTGGACTTGCTCAAGTTGGTAAAGCATTTCGTAATGAGATTACTCCAGGACAATTTATGTATAGAACAAGAGAGTTTGAACAAATGGAAATTGAATATTTTGTACCGGCTGATGCAGCTGAAGCAAATAAATTTTATGAACAATGGAAAAAAGAGAGTATGGCTTACCGAACTGATATTATTGGTATTGATCAATCACTTTTGAGATTCAAAGATCATGATAAATTAGCTCATTATGCAGCAGCTGCTACTGATATTGAATTTAAGTTTCCATGGGGATTTGGTGAAGTGCAATGAATACATAATAGAACTGATTTTGATCTCCGCCAACATCAAGAACATGCAAAAACTAGTATGCAATATAGTGATCCTGTAACCTGACAAAGATATATTCCATGGTGTGTCGAAGCATCTACTGGTTTGTGAAGGCAGGTTATGGTGACGATGCTTGCATTCTATGATGAAGAACAGTATGTAGACA
>CAZIUS010000086.1:369-2320 GCA_964542385.1 uncultured Candidatus Peribacteria bacterium | reverse complement strand
TTCCCACTTATCAAGAAAGATGAACAACAAATGAGTCTTGCTGAAAATTTATATAAACAACTCAGATCATTTACTCGTATTGAATTTGATGATTGATGAGCAATAGGAAAACGTTATCGTAGACAGGATGAGATAGGAACACCACGATGTATTACTGTAGATAATGCAACAGTGCAAACTGGAATGGTAACGATTAGAAATAGAGATACAATGCAACAAATAACACTTCATATTGATGCAGTTAAACAACGACTTTTAGAGCAATTGTAGAAAATTCATGATCAAAAAAAGAATATCGCTTTTCATCTTTACTTGTCTAGTATTGATATCAAGTACAATATCTATTGCAGATGCAAGTGTCTTGCATGATCAGTTTGTTGCAATGGAATCTTCGTTGAAATTTGATGAGCAAACATTGTATACGTTTATACAAGATAGACAGCTTTTGGAATGAGCAGAACGTTTGTGTAATCCAGACGATTTTGAACTCTGAAAAAAACTATGAGAAAAAATTACTGCAATACTCGAAGAACGCTATCTGGATGAGTCTGATGCATCAATGCTTATAGAATCTCTTGACTTGCGAAATCGTGTCCATGCGATGCATGGTTTTTTGCCAGTAGATATGTCTGATACATCATTGTGTATGCGTAAAGTTGTTATGTATCTGTTGCAACAAGATCTTAGAATTAGACATATTACCGTGATTGATGAAGAATGATTGATAGGGGATTTTAATGATGCAAATCCACCGTTGCTTGCGGTTCCCTTGAAAGTAGCAATACTCGAAACACTCTTGAATCAGTCGCGCGGTGTGCGTTCACCAACGATTAAATATACCATTAAAAATCCAGAATTTTTGGATCGTCTTTCTGATTCCCAACGTCAAATTGCAAAATTATCCGCTCAAGTAATGGAAAGAGCGATCAAAGATGTTTTGCTTTTATTTTTGAAGAAGTGACTCTTTACACAAACAGATATCGATCGTATACGGGATAAGTTTGTTTTTGAATGGACTGAAAACTGTAGTGCTGTCGCTGGACGTTATGAGGTGCAGTATGAAATTGATCGCCAATGAAAAAGAAGAAATACCAAAACATCAGAAATTCATCTTACGGTGAGTGCCTGTACAAATATATGATTTGTCTTACAAAAATACGACCTAGCAAAGCTCATTGTTATTCATGAATTAGGGCATCATACGCGATGGTACAAAGATCAAGACACGACAGATTTTACAAAATTATGTCGAAAAAGTGATGATTCGCGTAACGATCGTTGTGTCGCGCGTGACTTTGTCAGTGATTACGCACAGACAGCACCAGAAGAAGATTACGCAGAACATTTTCAACAATGGGTCATTCACAGAAGAGACAGATCTGGATTTATCGATGATAAATTAAATTATTTTGATGAATTATTTAAATAAAAAAAAGACTCTGTAACTGAATACAGAGTCTTTTTAGAGTAATTTTTATCTATCAATTTTTCAATTTTCATCTGATGGTAAATTTGGGAGAGTTTCTTTGATGACTTCAAATTGACAAGTACATGCTTCTTTACTTCCAGCAGGAGCACAGGTTTGTCATTGAGAACATCCAATATTACCAGAAAACTTTCACGAATTTGGATCACATTCTTCTCATTTTGTAACATATCCATCTCCACATGATGGTTGTTTGCATGTTCCAGGTTGTTCATCTACCCAACTACATTGTGTGTTATTATCAAATGTCCCGTCACCATCTGCATCTACTTTTAAATTTTTACAATCGTTTTCATTATTTATTGACGTACAAGGATCGTTTGAAATTCAGTTATTTCATTTTGATCGTCCCATTACACATCTTGCTGATTGATAGTCAGCACAAAATCATCAGTTACATTCACTATCTGATGTACATCATGCTTCTTTACAAACGTTTTTAAATCGTGATAATGAATACCATTG
>CAZIUS010000086.1:0-315 GCA_964542385.1 uncultured Candidatus Peribacteria bacterium | reverse complement strand
AAGTGTTTGTGTAGCAGAACCATTGTTACTGACAAATGCTCCTTCTGGACAATACATTTCTCTATTTTTTGTATCGTATATTATCCATTCTCAGTTTACACGAATATAGGGAAGATCATTAATAC
Organism: uncultured Candidatus Peribacteria bacterium; assembly: GCA_964542385.1. Classification (GTDB taxonomy): domain Bacteria; phylum Patescibacteriota; class Gracilibacteria; order Absconditabacterales; family Absconditicoccaceae; genus CAYLWY01. The sequence continues at coordinate 190 of CAZIUS010000086.1, read as the reverse complement.
GAGGAGAAGTTACTTGGATTGGATTATTAATACATTCGCAATTTGCTGCAGATTGTAATTCTTTAAATTTATCTCGGCTTCACAAATCAATATCTCAATTTCCATCTCAATCAATATCAGCACAAGGTAATTCGTTCCACCACTCAGTTCTTGATCCACCTGCATCGGCAGAAACTATAGATACTCATGA
>CAZIUS010000085.1:4646-5559 GCA_964542385.1 uncultured Candidatus Peribacteria bacterium | reverse complement strand
ATACTGATTTTCTGGGAGATAGACTCACTCATAATGCACCGATGGTCACGCCATACCCAAGCCATACCCTCTCGGTTGTTGTCGTAAAGCAATCAATCATTCCTGCAAAGCAATTCGATGGCCACTGGTTGATCAACTTTTGATAACAGAGAGAGCAATAATTCCTACAGTTACAACTATTCATCACCAAACTAAATATTTTTTATACACAGGAAAATGAAACCAAATCAACAGAGCACTTCCTACTCAAGCACCTATCCAAGCGCCTCTAGAGATGGTTCGTGCCAAACAAAAAGTATACAAAATACCAAGTAATCGCTTTTTCCAACCCTGCACGGTCAACACCGCATCATACCTCCAGGTCACGTACGATACCAAATCGGTGGTGCACTTCACAACACATAATCCCCTACCGGACCATATCACCATCGCACAAAAAACTCTGGAAAGACAATTTTACCCAACTGCCAGAATAATCATGCAGACAACAATCACAATAATATATGTAAAAACAAAGTTGGTTTTCGTGATGCTCTTGGTAAAATCGATCATAGCGCTATTGCGCTAACCAGAACAATCAATGGATATAAATCGTACTTTGCTCATACGACAATCGAACCCATGCTCATCTGCTCAGATCGAGATAATACAAAAGACCACACCAACAAACAAGCAACCACGAGCAATAATTTTTTGTTGCTATAAACAAACTGCTTTGTTGCTTTCCAAGAAAAGAACATCAATCCTGCTACGATCATCATCCACAATAAATCTTTGGCTACAGAGATATGTTCTGGCTCTCGTCATCCTCGTCACCATCACAAAAATGTATGGAGTACATGATACCCCATTATTAATACAAAAAATGCTCACAATATTTTCAAATGCATAGCTATGATATAGCAGAATTGTT
>CAZIUS010000085.1:3670-4489 GCA_964542385.1 uncultured Candidatus Peribacteria bacterium | reverse complement strand
TGCATCTTTACCATTATTATCAATTAATAACGTTAATGGTAATTTATCTCCTTCAATTTCAGATATAATAGTATATAATCAATCAGATTCATGTTCAGATAAAACAATAGAATAATTTCAATTATTCTTATAAATTCTGTTCTCAAATCTAGCAGTTATCTTAGAATGAAGAGGATCATTGTTCATATTTATAATTTCAAAACCTGGTATTATATACTTTTGATTATGCTTATGAACTTCAACACCATCACATTCTATGACTACACTATCTCATAATTGTTTTATCAAAGCACAGATGTCTTCTAACCAAGCATTTGGATATTCATTTGTACACTCTTGTTGTTTCTGATAAACCGCTTCGTAGGTTTTTTGTTCATTTCAATCATCATTAATTACATTAATCATAATTTTTTAAAAATATAAAAATAATACAATATATTAAATAAAAATTATAAAATGTCAATTATTAAGTAAGAATTTTTTGAAGTAAATATTGCATCAAATCATACAATGATATTACTCTGTAAAGAATAATTGCACTTTATAACGAAAAAAATTGTTTATGAAACAAACGATCTCAGTAATTCTTCAAATTCTTTATTATCATACATTTCAATTCAATAAACTGGTTCCATTGCTCCTATAAGTGTAAAACGTAAACTCCTATTATCTGGATCAACCCACTTTTTTTTAAATGTTTCAAATCACATTAATTCAATTTCTGTTAACAATCAAGTTAAGCGTTTACAATTACTCCTTAACAAATTTTCTAGTGTAGTACTATCTTTTTGTTGCTCCATTTCATGAAACCATACAATC
>CAZIUS010000085.1:0-3660 GCA_964542385.1 uncultured Candidatus Peribacteria bacterium | reverse complement strand
CATAAGGTCTCCCTTTTCGAATTTTGCGTTCGCAGAAAAATTATCTTCAATATTGCCTAGATTAATTCATTCACCTATTTTTATACTAATTTTCTTCAAAGCAAAAATTGTATTAAGACTGTCAATTATATTATAATCAACTACTCATTCTTTTTTTTCTCATTTATTCTCTTCATTTGTATTTTCTCATTCTATTACATCTTCAATACCCATATTCATAATGTACGAAAATAAAATATAATATATTATATATAATATCAACAAAGAAGCAAGTTATTTTTTCATAGTTTTTTCTTTTATATGCAGAATATATCATTGTATTTAACGCAAAAACCAGTAAATACAGTGTATATTTACATACGTCATTCTGAGGCGATAGCCGAAGAATCCATAGTAAAACTGGATCCTTCGTCGTTCCTCCTCAGGATGACGGTGATTATTTTACCAACTTCCTTCTATTTCTCCTCTATTTCTTTCGACTTCCTTCCATTTCATACAGGTGGACGCAAAAAATTGCGTCCCTACATCTATTTCCTTCGATTTCTTTCGACTTCCTTCTATTTCCTCTCATTAATGCTCAATCCCGATTACTCATATCTTTTTCTTGATTTTGAAACCACGTGACTGGATACGATCAAAGATGATCCTATTCAAATTGGATGTTTGGTGATTGATGCAGAAGGAAATGAACTCAAACGTTTTTCTTCATGGATCAAACCAAACAAACCTATAAACGAACTAAAATCTATTGTGACGTATCTTACCCAAACCTCATTGGAAGCATTGCAATCAGCGCCAGAATTAGTAACAGTTATTCCGTCCATCATGGAATTTCTTGATGAAAAAACTGTCCTTATCGGCCACAATATTTCCTTTGATCTTGCTTTTTTAAGTAGATTTATCGACCGGACGCCAGTACTCACCATTGACACCTTTCCACTGACCAAAACGTGTTTACACTTTTTGCCAAGCTATGCGCTGGAAGTCATAGCACATACATTGTGACTCCATACTGGAAATGCGCACGATGCTCTTGCAGACTGCGTCATGAACAAAGATGTGTTTATCCATTGTATCAAACATCTCCAAGCAATTCGCAAAGAATACATGATTTTTGATTATGTCCTTCAAAAATGTACTGCTCCACGAGCCAAAGTTATCAAAAGAACAATCAAACCATATGATTTTGAAAACAAAACACTTTTTTTACCACCACTACAAAAATCACTCACAACAAATAAAAAAATAATTCATACAGAAGCATTGATCAACGAAAATGATATTCCTCTTTGAAATTGTTTCATTTGATGACAACGTCTCCAAACACTGCTATCTCATATCGATCGATGAAAACAAGAACGAATTCTCAGTTTTTCACACAAATCAAAACAACAAATTGCTGAACAAATACTGAGCAGCAATGCTATCGCCACTGCAACTTTCCAAGATTGATTACTTTTTGTCCCAGAACTTATTGATAAGCTCTTACACAAAAAATTGTTTGATGAATGAGAAGGGTCATTTATTGCAAAATATCTCAGTCAACACAACCAGTGACATACACTTATTGATATCAACTCATCAGATGATTGGAAAATAAGTCATGCAATCACCAAACCAAAACCTTCTCAAGCATGACAAGTCACCCTATGTACTCACGAGCAACTCTATGCAAAACAATATCCAATCAATCCAAATGCTCGTATCCTCTTCTTTGATGCCGATCGGTGGCGACAATCACGATGAAATCGATCTGGAAAATCTCTGGATCCCTTACATCTCATTCAGCATCTTGACCATACCATCTATGCAGCAGAACTCAATAATCAAACCATTACCGCTCTCGAACAATTACGCACCAAACTTCAGCTCTTCTTTGGTATTTTGTGATGAGAACTGGACACCTTATTTACCTGATATGCATGAACGAGTCTTGATTTAGAGCCTTTGGATGAACATACCAGACTGCCAAAAGCAAAAGCTGCCTATCACGCTTTGTTTGTTGATGAACAATTTATTGACCTTCACAAAACTGATAAACTTCGACGATCAACACAAAAAGAACGTCTGCAAAAGCTTTTTTCTAGTTCATGCATCGTAGAAAAAAACATGTATCATGGTGATAAACGGTGGTATACCTTCAAGGAAAACATCGATTTTCAAACACGAGATGAAATGAAGGAACAACTGCCAGAGGCAAAGTATAGTTTTCTCAGTACGTTGAATAGTAGTGCGTATCGTTTGTGAATCACGAACGAAGAAAAACCAGTTACTATTCTCAGCTCACCGACAACACCATACGCGTGCATCACTATTGTCAAAGCAACAAATGGTAATATTTTTGTCCTAACTAGCAGCAAATCGCATGGGCAAGATCTGTTTCAAAAACTTGTTGCAGAAAAAATGGACCAACAACGACCCATCGTGGGTGAAAATATAACGTGATGAGTCGGTAAAATCATCTATATAGCGACCAAAAGCACCAAACCAGTACTCATGATTTGATGATACAATTGTTTTTGTGCAGCTCGTGCAAAAAAATTTGCTATTTCTACGATTATTCCCTATTATTGTGAAGGAAAACAAAAGCCACTTCTGTTGGCCGATGTTCTTTTTTATGGATAATACCGTATGCATAGCTGATGACGTTATTTTCTTTTTATCTGACAATGCTTGATTTGGACAAGCATTAGTTTTATAATATGTCGATATCTATTTTCATTATCCAATACAAGTCCTGAGTCACACCATGATCATAAAGAGACCATTTCTCTCCCACAACAACAAGGAACACGAAAGCAATGAACTGCAAATCCGACCCAAGTCAATCAAGAATTGGATCTTTTAGTAGAAGATGTTTTACTCCAACGTACTGAACACTCTGCGGCATCATTGGATGAATCAACCGCACAAGAAAAATACAATGAACTCTGCAATGTTTACGATACGGTGTGTGAAATGACTTCATGGCAATGATCATTTTGACGGACTGACAAATATCTGTATCAAGCGTTATGAATAGCTCTCTTAAACAACCTTGATGATCGTCTATCTACTAGTAATACAGTTTCAGAAACGCTATCCTCTCTGTTGGTTTACCAAAGCAAATCAGATGCAAGAGGTAGTGCGTGACATACAAACGTTAAAATAAATAATTATAGCATCCCAACACTCAGAGAATATCGAGAAGTACTCACTCATGAACTTGGTCATACCGTCGACCTATGAGTAATTCATTGAACAACCAATAAAAAACACACGTGATTTACAGAATTTGGCAAAATAATGCGACCTATTGATGATCCTTCAATCCCCTTTTACCAAATCAGTCGGTTGAGTGAATCCACGAGAAAAAGAGACGTATGATACAAAGATTTTGTCAGTGGTTATGCCATGAAATGAGTCTATGAAGATTTTGCAGAAAGCCACAACCTACGAATAAACCACAACCTCTTGTTTCAATCCTTAGCCGATAAAAACGACACCATAGCAAAAAAATACGCCTACTTCAAAGATCTCTACAACAACGATCGATTTGATGATAATGCTGACTCAGCACTAACTGCATCAATCTCAAAAAGACCTCGAGATACGACAAGAATTAGATAGTCATTAGTCATTAGTCATTAGTCATTGGTTATTGGTTATTGGTTATTGGTT
>CAZIUS010000084.1:0-5572 GCA_964542385.1 uncultured Candidatus Peribacteria bacterium | reverse complement strand
ACTAACGTAGTCTATGATTTTTTAGTTATGGTTCAAGAGGTTTTATAGAAAAAAACAAAAAGCAGTCCTCACGAACTGCTTTTTGAAAATAAGTATACTCACATAGAGTTATTCAGCTACTTCTTCAGCAACAACTTTTTTTGGAGCTGCTTTTTTCACTTCTGGAGAATAATCATCAGTTGATGCTTGTTCGTCCGTAAATGTTGCTTTAATACTCAAACCGATCTTTCTGTATTTTGGTTCCATAAGAATAATTTTTGCTCTTACTACTTGTCCAAGTTTCAATGCTTCTGCTGGATTGTCATAGTTTTTTGTACTAATTTCACTCAAATGCACCAAACCATTGATATCATCAAATACTCTGATGAACACACCATATGGAACATATCTTACTACTTCTCACTCAATAACATCACCAACGCTGAATTTTTCAGGAATCAATGATCGTGGATCTGGTCTTAGTTTTTTAGCAGAAAGAGAAATCTTTCCATCTTCCAAACCAATAATTTTCACTTTCATAGGATCTCCTACTTTTCATCGTTTATCAATTGTTGCAACGTGACCGTAGGTAATTTCTGAAATATGAACGAGACCTTCAAGTCCACCACCGATAGTAACGAAGAAACCATAACTTGAAACACCACTCACGGTACCATCAAATTCAGCTCCAACTGCCATCTTTTTCATAATTTCTTCTTTTTCTTCTCTTAGCGCTTCTCTTTCTGACAAGACAACTCTTCTTCCGTCATCATCAAAATGCATAATTCTTACTTTAATTTCTTTTCCAAGAAGTTCGAGCAAGAGTTCAAATATTTTTTCTTGATCACCATCTTCAACTCTAGGGTAATGAAGTGGAGCAAGTTGTGACAATGGAATAAATCATGTCAAACCATGTAAATCAACAATTAAACCACCAAGATTTGCTTCAGTAGGAATAACTGTAAATGCTTCATCACGTTCTTTTTGATTGATAATCATTTTCAAGATATCTTTTTGTTTCAATTTTGAGATTGAAATTACATAATATCATTCATCTGAAATAACATCTGGTCCGAGCATTTCAGCTTCAAGTTCAGAACCGACAGCAAGGTTTTCACCATTTCTTTCCAAATTCTTCACTTCTTTTGCCAAAATCAAACCGGTAAATGCACCTTCAGAACAGTCAACTAATATACCATAATCACCTCTTTTAATAACTTTACCAGAAACTAATAAACCTGCTTTAATAGCTGGCATTTCAAACGTTGTTGTACTCATAGGAAATAAAACACAAGAAATAAAAAATAATGAAGAATTAAGAATGAAGAATTAAGAATGAAGAATGAAGAATTTTTCATTTTTCACTTTTCATTTTTCATTTAAATGCTACGCTTTTAATTTTAATTTTTTTGTTACTAATGAAAATCTTTCAATATTATTTTCTTTCAAATACTTCAAAAATTTTCTTCTTCTCGCTACTTTCTTCAACAAACTTCTTTTTGCATCAACATCTTTTGGATGTCCCACAAGATGTTCTTGTAAATGAGTAATTTCAAAAGACAAAATTGCAATTTGCACTTCTGGAGATCAATTATCTCCTTCGTGTCTTTGAAACGGAGCAATAAATGCTGCTAATAGTTCTTGCATGGCCGATAAAAAAATAAAAAATAGCTCATGAAAGTAATATAAGTATGGCTTGCCCATACTACCCCATGATAGCTATCGAAATTACATATTATTACTCAAAAAACAAGAGACATTATTACAATCAGATTGACATTTTGCTGATAATAATTTCACCCCGAAATCAAAAAATACCAAATGCTATAATCATCGCTGGAATAAATGGCATTTGCGCTTCATTAGATTTTAGAATTCATTTTCTCAATAGCCAAAACAAAATTCACAACCCACTACTCAATGTCAAATATCATAAAACAATTTGTGTTCGCATAATCCAATCAAGTCAATTGAAGATTATTCATGCTCATGCACCAACTAATCATGCCATTCGCACATCACCAAGTCAAAATCATTCTGTGAATTGTCACATTTTACGGGTCTGCCATCGTGCTGCTCCGAGATAAATCCCATAAAACACACAACTGAGAATTACTCATCCCAATATCATTGTTTGCAAGTCACCAATTCGTCACATTGCTTGAAAAAACACGATAACAATCATCAAAAGAATTCGGACATACATATTCAATTCGTACCGTAACAAATCTGCCATCAACAACAACACTAATCATCGATTAAGAATAAGCCAAAACAATAAGCGTAAACTCTCGCTATGTTCAGCGAGTAATGCTAAGTCAGTTCAGATCGTCATCCACCCTGTCACGACAAATACCAATCCCATCAAAATTTCTTCCCACATATATCGTACTGGAATTTGTAATTTACAATGAAAACATTTTCCTTTTTGAATCAATCGACCAACCAATGGAATCAGCTGCCATCGTGTCAACGTTTCTTTACAACTCGGACAATATGATCTTCCACCGAAAACACGTTTCCAATCAGCTCGTGCAAAACCGTCACGTCCTCTCTCGATAATCACTCATCAAAAAGAACCAAAAACTGCGCCAAGGAAGAAAAGAAGACAATAGAATCAGATAAGCATACTTTTGGAACCAATTAAAAACTTGTTTATAGATAAGTAAATTGTTTGTAATCACAATTGATCATCTAATAACTATGAAAAAACTACTCTGCAAAATATTTTTCTAGCATCGGAACCAACTGCTTTTTTCTCGAAAGAATTTTGCCGAGCGATCACTGATTATCTTCAATGTGTGTGCCAAATGCTCACGTGACCATTTCGCTGTCTGACTGATCAATGACAAAACAAATATTTTCTTCAGCAAGAATATCAAGTACACAAAACATAATGTGTGCAAGTCAAGCTTGTTCCTTCTTTATACGCATAGCTTCGAGAATCTCAGATTTTCTACGTACTGCGTATGATGGACTTGTCGTTTCCATCACGCCGATACCCATAAGTTTTCCGTTAAAATCAAATTCTTTATAATCAAGCATAAGTATTTGTTCTATTGGCATATCTCATAAATCGGATTTTGCTGCAAACATTTCCAAACTATACTCTTCAGGGTCAAGACATCATGCAATTTGAGCTAATTCACGGATCGCTTTTTTGTCACGTTCTGTTGTAGTTGGTGATCTATGATACAAGGTATCAGATATAATTGCAGACATCATCAACCAAGCGATATCTTTTGATGGCGTATATCCTTGTTCTATAAAAAGTTCATGAAGAATAGTACACGTACACCCAACTGAATCTACTCTCATATAGATTGGCGCTGGTGTATGAAAATCAGCAATTTTATGATGATCTATAACTCATACTATAGTATATTGTTCTCTGTGAGCAATACTTTGTCATGCTTCGTTGTGATCGACAAGTATAATTTCAGCTCAAACTGGTAAATGTATATCAACTACTGGTAACTGAAGTTTAGTTTTTGAAAACACGTATTTAGTCTCGTTATTTGGTACTCACAAAGCAATTGCTTGTACTGTTTCTCATTGGTCAGTAAGATAAGCAGCATATGCTACTGCAGAACAATATGCATCTGTGTCAGGGTTTGTATGTCAAAAAATATATTTCATCTACCTAGAAAAATAACTAAAAGATCAATCACATTTATATCCAACTCGCGTTGCTTTGCAAGATAAAAACCGTAAATTAACGAAATCGTTTTCGATCAATTATAATTTAATAATCAGACGCATGTATGCGTCACTACATCTATTTACAACATTTCTGCATTTACAATTTAATCAGACGCATGTATGCGTCACTACATCTATTTCCCTCCATTTCCTTCGATTTCTTCTCAATTTCCCTCCCTTTCTCTCATGTACCACATCCTGAACGACCATCCTGAACAAACACTTATCGAGAGATTATTTCATATAAGAAATATCAGTGACTCACTCGAGGATTTTCTCAATCCTTCATTTCAGCGTTATCGAACGCCACGACAGCTTTTTGATGATGCAAATCTTGCTGCGTGAAGAGTCATGCAAGCAATCAAAAATCAAGAAAAAATAATGATCTTTGGCGATTACGATGCTGATGGCATAATGTCGAGTTTTGTATTATATACATTTTTTCGTGATCATATCGGCTATCACAATATTTCTCTCAGACTTCCGCACAGAGTTCGTGATGGATATGGTATCAAAATACATCATCTCGATGAGATCAAAACAACTGGAGCGACACTTGTCATCACGGTAGATAATTGAATTACAGCAGTAGAAGAAGCAAAACATGCAAAATCGATTGGGATAGATCTCATCATTACTGATCATCACAAACCACTCGCTGTGACTCCTGATGCGTTTGCCTGTATCAATCCTCAATGTACTCCAGAACATACCTTCAAAGAAATTTGCTGAGCAGTAGTCGCCAGTAAGTTTTGTCTTGCTATCGCAGATCAATCCTGACGAACCAAAGAACGTAAATACCAACGAGTAATGGCAATGATTCCGTATTTAACAATCGCTACTGTAGCTGATTGTATGCCGCTTATTGGTGAAAATAGACTAATTGTAAAAACAGGTCTCGACTTGATGAGTAATCACAAAAACACGCTCCATCCTCCATTACGTGCATTTCTAAACCACCTCAATCTCGATAAAGTAGATACTTTTCAGATTTGATTTGTCATTGCGCCAAGATTGAATGCAACCTGAAGAGTGTGACACGCGCTTGATTGATTAAAAGCATTGCTGACCAAAGATCCTGAAAAACAACAATACTTTCTCGACCACATGGATACGTTGAACACTGAAAGAAAAAAAATTCAAGAGTGAATGATACAAGAAACTGAAGCAACACTTGATCATGACCAACCTCTCATACGAGCGGCTAGTGAACAATTTCATGAATGAATTGTAGGAATTGTAGCATGAAGAGTGACAGAAAAATACAATAAACCGTCACTCATCATGAGTGTCAATGCAGAAGAATGAGTTGCAATGTGAAGTCTAAGATGACCTGAACGATTTAATATCGTAGAAATGTTAAAAACTGCGGATGCACATCTTCTCAGATATGGTGGTCACGCGCAAGCATGATGAGTCACGCTCACACTTGAAAACCTCGACAACGCAATTGCTTGTTTTATGGAGTATTGCCTTACGCATCCAGCACCTGACGAAACCAAAACAACCATCTGCGTGGACACTGCAATTTATGAACATGAAATGGTACGATCAAGTCTAAAAGATATTCCTACGTTTGGGCCATATGGAGAAGCGAATCCAGAGCCTCTCTTTGTCCTTGAAAATACAGTCATAACGAATGTTTCTACTGTTTGAAAAAATGGTAGTGGACATCTCAAACTCCAATGAAAAAAAGACGAGACTCCATTTACTTCAATGCAACGAGGCAAAGGTGATACTGCTTGATCAATCATCAAAGACACACCGGTTCATCTTATTTGAAGAGTGAAAGAAGACACCTTCAATGGCGGCTGGTATTTGGATATGAAACATATAATTGTAAATTCGTAAGAAAATCCTATCAATACACATCCCAAAATACTTGGTGTAT
>CAZIUS010000083.1:0-5791 GCA_964542385.1 uncultured Candidatus Peribacteria bacterium | reverse complement strand
ATAGTATTGAATCAATCATCATTCTTAGTCTGTCAAAATCATGGAATAATGTACAGAATATTTGACATAAAATAAAGTATAATCTAAAAAATATCAATTTTCTAAACTAAACAACAATATTCAAAATTCTTCATTGTACATAAATCACCTTTCTGATTGTCTGTCATGTAAGGTATTTTTGTATCTGTTCATCGCGTTGCGCAACGTCCATAACAGTTGTCTCATCAGCATCTGGAGCAACAATGATGTTCGCTCTTACTTTTCCGTTTATTTGCACGGGTAAACTAATCGTTTCGTCAATAAGCATCGAAGCATCAAATATTGGCCAAGGCGCATATTCTATATCAGTTGTGTTTCAAAGATTTTCCCAAATTGTACGGGAAGTTTTTGGTGCAAATGGAAACAAAAGAATCATGAATTGTTCAAGTTGCCCTTTGGTAATTGTTTTTTGTTCTTCGATTGAATTCAACAAAATCATTAATTTACTTACTGCAGTATTGTACTTCAACGCTTCCATATCATCGGTAAGTCACTTAATCGCTTTGTGCAATGCTCTTTCCACAAGATCATTTTTTTCATTATGAACGGAGAGATCAGCTACTTTTCCAATTCTTCCCAAAAATTTGTTTACTCAAGCCAAAGCGCCATCGTTCCATACTTTTTCTTGTTCTACCGGCCCCATAAACATCAAATATGTCCTGACCGCATCAGCACCATATTTTTCGATAACTTCCATCGGATCGATAACATTTCATCGTCTTTTTGACATTTTACGTCCATCAGAACCAAGGACCATTCCTTGATGGACAAGTCTTTGGAATGGTTCAGGACTACTCACGTATCACTGATCGTATAAAAACTTATGAATAAACCTTGCATACAACAAATGTCCTACCGTATGTTCTTTTCATCAGATATAAAAATCAATCGGAAAGCATTTATTGAGTAACTGTGGGTCACACAGTTCATTTGGATTATTTGCGTCTGGATATCTAAGAAAGTAGAAAGAACTACACATGATAGTATCGAGTGTATCGCATTCACGGAGGTAAGTAGGTAACGGATTATATTGATTATAATTATCAATCATCGCTCACTTTCGAATTATTTGTTCTCAACTAGCTAAACAAAGATAATAATTTCTCAATTCTTCTTGTTGTCCAAGATTCAGTATTTCTTGTTTAGTCATCCATAAAAATGTTAAGTTTTCATTTTCCTCTTTTGCTCAATCATCATGGGTATCATCAATTAATTCAAATAAATACGCATTTGTAATATTATGTTGATTTCTGTTTTTCACTGCATGCCAAAACTCAGTTTGGAATTCTCACAATTTCTTAACTAAACGTATATTTTTATATCATGTCTCCTCATAAATTTCTCTTTTTGCTGCAATTTCAGGATTTTCTCAATCATCAACTCATCCAAGAACAAAAGTATAATTATCTTGTCATAATCACAACCAACTAATTATTCCATATGTATCATCTTTTGGATTATGTAAAATTGCAAGAATTGTTTTTCTCGTTAACACTGATTCTCATTCATGAAAATTCCATACTCACCAAGTCCATTTTTGAAAAGGGACTGTATTATTTTTTGGCGTATACATTGGAAACGTCGGATGATCTTCAAGCGGTGACTTCCCAGTTGGTTTATAATTTTCCAAATCCAGCGGTAAAATAACTGGCAACTCTTCTTCTGGAATAAGATTGGGAACCTTAAGCTCTTCAGGAAGTGGATTAAATTCATTATATTTCTCAATTGACTGCCAAGTTTTTTGTTCTACTCAAAGTAAAGTACGAACCACATAACATGTTGTTTCATTGTTACTTACTTTCAAAAAGTCATTGATTGATAATCGTTCGATACTATGAATCTTTTGTTCCTCAGCACTAATAGGAACTAATGCTGTACGGGCAACCTCTACCAACCATACCTGACAAATACTGTATTGATTTCTTTTTTTTGTTGGATGATAAAATTTACAATGATATTCCAAAAGATGTTTTTGTACGGTAACATCAGTAAATCATCATTCTTCTAGTAACTCACGACGAATTGCCGCTTCTTGTGATTCATTATTCTCAATTCATCCAAAAAATCAACTATAATCTTGATCATGATTTCGTTTTATCCAAGCATACTGGTCAGAATGTTTATCTTTCACAATAATTTGAATCACGTTTCTTGTCAATGTTGGTTCATCAGATTTCCATTTTCTCGCTGCATCCTGATATTCAAAATACAGTACTTGCTCATCAGGAAGTGCATAATACACTGGAATCGGACTTCCCCAATATCTTTGTCTACTCACTGACCAGTCACGTAATTTATAACTTATTTTTTTACGTCAGGCACCAATTGATTCAAGATGTTCAGCTATTTTTGTTTTTGCTTCTCCAGAAGAAAGTCAAGTAAATTGTTCTGACTGTTCTAAAATACCATACTCTGTCATTGAAGTTGCTTTGAAAAAATTGCAATCTGTTGTAGTATCATAACCTAGTTCAATAGCACGAGCAACTGACTCATCAAGAAAACGAAGATAATGATCTAATCAATTATTATGATTGTCTGAATAATTTATCCATATCTGTTTAATCTCTTCAGCACTTCTCCATCATAGCGTAAATTTTTCATGATCCTCTAAAGCGGTAGGTAAGGTATGAGTATCTTGTAATATAACCAAGAAACATTCAGAACGAGCATAACGATTTTTATTTTTCAATATGTTGTAATAATGTGCATAACAAGTTTCTACATGCTCAACATAAGCAAAATTATGTAATCAACTTTCTTCAACAACTTCACGTAAAACTGCATCACGAACTAATTCATCAGTTGATACTCATCAAGCAAATAAAAGAGGTAACCCATTTTCTAGCTCACAAACTGCATAGCGTTGAGTATTTGGATCAAAAACTACTGCTGCTCATCAATCTTTAAATTCTTCATTATCTCTTTTTATTCATGTCTCTAAAGCAATTACTTTTTTACAGTCAATCCCAAACTTTTTAGCAAATTCCCAATCTCTTTCATCGTGTGCAGGTACCATCATCACTGCTCCGGTTCCGTAGTCTGCAAGAACATAGTCTGCATACCAGATTGCTACATCTTCTCCAGTGAGTGGATGCTTGGCATACAATCATGAAAATACGCCCGTTTTTTCTTTCAAATCTTTTTGTCTTTGAACGGCAGTTTTTGCAAGAGTAGTTTGTCTATATTCTTCTACTTGTGTCTTATATATTTCTCATAACATTCAATCCAAAAACGTATTTTCTGGAGCAAGCACAAGCGCTGTAACACCATAAATCGTATCAGGTCTCGTTGTAAAAACAGTAATTGTCTTTTCTCAAATCGCAAAATCGATTTCAGCTCATTCTGAACGTCATATCCAATTCTTCTGAGCAATCTTTGTTTCTTCTGGTCGATCGACCAAATCTAAATCATTTATCAGCTTATCAGCATAATCAGTAATTTTTATGAACCATTGCGGATGTTTTTTTTGAATAATTTCTGATTTACAACGTTCACACGTTCCTTCTACTACTTGATCATTCGCAAGAACCGTCTGACATTCAGGGCATCGATTGACTCGTAATGTATCACGATAGACCAGACCTGCTTTATACAATTGCTGAAAAAGCCATTGTGTTCGTTTGTAGTATTCTGGCGATGAGGTCACTACTTCACGTTCAGTATCAAAACTCAAGTCCAAAGCAGCTGTTTGACTTTTGAAATAGACAATATTTTCTGCAGTAACTTCATAGGCCGGTTTTCCTAATTTCATTGCATAATTTTCTGTCGGCAATCCAAAACTATCAAATCCAAATGGATTAAAAACGGTATATCATTGCAGACGTTTGTATCTTGCTAACACATCATTGATGACAAAGTTTGATGCGTGACCCACGTGAAGACCAAAGCCTGATGGATACGGAAACATCACGAGCGTATAAAATAATTTGTCTCTTGTTACGTTGTGTAAATCTGGCGCATAGTGCATGATCTCTTGCAATATAAAATAAAACATATAGTATAAATTTACTTTTTAAAAGCAAGAACCAATGAGCATTTCTTCTCCAAAAAAATGACCATCTAGACTTGTTTCTACGCTTGCACTTTTTTTATTTATTTCGGTTTCTGAACAAAGTAGAGAATCGACAACGCAAATACTTTCTGCATCATTATGACCTACATTTCTTAATACCACAATACCTATTCAGAAAACTATTGCTCCAATAGAAAATATCATTACTGAAGAAGATAAAAATTTATATAATGAACTTTTTGACAACTTGCATTGTTCAGAACTCTCTTGCGGACAATTTTTAGATTCACTTATTGCTACTGTGGAGACAAAACCATTGCTCATAAATTATAATCGAACTGAACAATATGAATCAATTGTAAAAGAACATCATGGAGCAAAAGAACATAAATGACTTATCGAAAAAAGTATTTTTCTCGAACAATGACTTTCACATTTTCTTCCCTTAGCGGATCGTATTGATTCTTTATTGATCGATGCAAATGCTAAACATTTATGATCATATGACCGATATCTTTCATTATCAAGAAAAATCACCTTACAATCAGAAAACAAAAATATGCATTATTTTATTGGTGAAGAATATATTACATTGCTTGAAGAAAAAGTAAAACAAAACGAAATTTTTCCGAACATAAAAAAAATTATTTTCCCACAAATGGAATCTAATCACGCTATACCTTCAGTCAAAAAAAAACAACCAAAACCTTTTGCGAGTATTACCCACGAAACACCATGGTATGATACTATCAAAGTACAGAAAAAAAAGTTTATATCAAAACATTATCCTCATCAAAGTATGTATGATTCACTCACTTCAAGAGGATATACGGTAGTTTCATCAAAAACATGAATCGATACATGAGAAAATTTTGCCTGAAATAGAACATGTCTCCATTGACTACAATGAGATATTGTTTTACAATGATTAGATCTTCTTGAAAAAAAATTAAAAGAACAATATTGAGTAATTATGGACAATAAAATAATTAGATGATGAACAGAACGTGGTCATTTTTTTGGAAAAGATCATCGTGGGTTTACTGCATGACAACTTTATCCTGGATACAACAAACTATTACGTATAAACAGCAATAAAAACAGTATTCAACACTGAACGATAAAACAATTACGACTCTTGTTTAGTATGCATGGATACTGAACTACAATTGATTTGAGTATTTGATCTCCAACACGAGCACGAGCAATGGAAAATTTCTTAGAATCATGAAAAAATCTGCCATTATGATATCAATTTCTTGCAATTTGAGAAAATATCACTTGAGAAAAAATATTTATGATCTACAAAAGACACTGAGACGATATCGGCTATCATTTTCATATTTGATTTGCAACTGAGTCACAATTACAGTGAAGTTGACTTTTGAACAGATAAATATCTCTTGTAATACTCTTTGCTGATTACTATAATAGTACCAATTTTACTTTCTCTTTCACTATGATTAAAAAGATCGCTTTATTATTTGTATTTGTTTTTTCAATTCTTTCACTGAGTTTCACGTCTGCAAATTTCACTCCAACGCAAAAAACAACTGTCATGTTAAACAAACTCTACATGAGAATCGACATCATAGCAGAAAAAAATAGCACAAAACTTAGTGTTATTAAGATTAAACTAGAAACTCTATGAACAAAAATAAAAAATCAGGAAATTAACTATATTGTTTCTGAACTTATCAATTATATTGAAAATTCTCTAGCGAAAATAGAAATCGATGA
>CAZIUS010000082.1:0-5806 GCA_964542385.1 uncultured Candidatus Peribacteria bacterium | reverse complement strand
ATCGCACTCGTGACTCTATTTGGATTGATGTTTACTGTGTACGGTATTAATCTAAAAAAACGTTTACAATAAAAAATAATAACATTCTTACTAATCAAAACAGCGTGTAAACGCTGTTTTTTTCTATAAAACAAATTAATCAATCAAAAGTGATCGAAATCTCTTGATTTTTATTTTTTTTCGTCTAGACTAAATAAAAGAATCGCTTGTTGTCTGTATCATTTTGTGTATTTTTATTTTCTTCTTACTCAAATGAAACCTACGCAAATAGCTTCCATACTCTTTATGAGTGTGTTTTTTTTGATGTTATCAGGATGTTCTCGTGTGCCAGATGGTAGCACTGTGCAAGACCGTCTTGAGGTCCCATCGCTTGGGAATGGTAACACTACTTGGGAGTACGAGCAAAAAATTTCTGCACCTCTCAATGGTTTGGTAAGTACAGATCAGGATCTTTCACTTGGTGATCTACAAACGAATCAAGTCGGTATAATAGTAAAGCAATGAGCACTCTCAAGCGGTACGGTAATAACAGTTCAGCATCCATCAAAAACACCAAAAATCTTTGCTGAACAAGTACAAACACTTGGTGCACCAATTGAAATTAATGCAGGTGAACTACCTATAAGACTTGATGAAAAAGCAGTCGTCACCTTTGCATTTGATCCCAAGGTACTTAGTCCAGATACGTTTCCCTCTGAACTTCGTGTTGTTTATTTTAATGGGCAAGAATGGGAGACAATCAGACCGTTATCAGTAGATATGACGTGAGGTGTCGTAACGTTCGAGACGTATCATTTTAGTTTGTTTGGGTTAAATAAAATCAAAGACAAAACGAAAATTACTGAAGAATGGATTCATTCCAAGACGCTTGACGAGGAACTCAAGAAAAATCTCAACTCGGCGTCAGATCATGTAGCCAATCAGATTATCGATTTGACCTTACAAAAGATGGGGATTACGGACAAATCCCTTAAAGGAAAGATTTTGAGTGATGTTTTGAAGGATGATAGTTACAAAAAGATTTATGATGCCTATCAAAAATGAGATGTGGCAGAGTTGAATCAAAGAATTACTCTCTTAGCGAGTAAAAAGATAGTACAGAATGTGCCAAGTTCAGTTTTTAAGACAATGTTGGGTGAAACTATCGATGCAAAAGACGATATCGAAGCGGTCAGTAAAGCTGCTGGTTTTGCTGTAGAAGGAAGATATGAGGATGCAGCAAGAATTATTGGTGAAAATATCGCAGATAAATTTTTACTGACAACAGCTACTAAGATTGCAGCTGAAGTGATGCAAGGACAGATAGACAGCCGAAAAAACAAAGAAGTAGAAGCTGCGTATATGGCATTCAAGAATGGTGCTGATGGTTATTTTTGGGGATATAATGTGGATCCATGAGATTTTGCGAGTGTTTGGGATCAAATGAGATGAATTCGTAGACAACTCGAAATTGATGCTATTTCAAAAGAAAATGCTATTAGACGTGAATCTGGTATGTCAGAACTGACTGCAGCACAAGAAGATATGGTAAGAGCTGGTGTAAAGGCGTCATATGAAAAACAATTTATGGTACGTAAAGAAAGAGAAATTGAAATTACCAAGCAAGAAGAAAAACTGAGATTGATTATTGCATGATTTGCCCAAGCGGACTTTTTTGATTGCACGTTGTGACCAGTGGGATTAGATAAATGATATGATTATGATTCAAAACTTGATGTACTGGATCATTTTACCAGAAAGATGATGGACGATACAGGACGTTTCAATGTATCAGAAAAAGAATGATTGCTTGTTGATTGAGCATTGCAAATTACCGATATTGTACAAGCTGCTAGATTGTATTTTTGATGACCAGATGGGAAAAAAGCATATCAAAAATTTCTCAAAGATAGATTTGGCATTGTTATTGCTCCAGCACTTGAAGATTTACAAGGAGAATGGAACTGAACAGCAACGGTTACAGCAGTAGAGTTGTCTGAAGAAGCAAAAGCGCAAGTTGCAAAATGAGAAAAACCTGAAGGATGTGAATTTGATATCAATCTAGAAGAAATGATTTGACAGTCAAATCCAATTACTATGATCATTACGCCGATAGGAAAAGAGGGTGGTTCATTGCTCATGAAATCGATTGATGAAGAAGGATGAGGTGATACTCAACAAACAACATTTACCTATTCAGAAGGAGTACTAACAGCAACAATAAGCCAGGAGTGAGTTGCAGGTCAGATCAATATGACGATGAGTGAAGAATGAAAATCACTAAAGTGAGCGTGATCTCTCGTAGCTAAATACTGATCTGTTGCAACAATTACGATAAAATTAACCATTACAAAATAGCGATTTATTTTTTGGATGACGTGTATGTATCCATATCTTTTCCCAGAAAGTGTTCATCTATCGAGTTATTTGGTGTTTTTTGTTTTGTCTGTACTGGTAACTGTATATGGGTCGCGGTATATGATAAAAAAACGGACAATCTATTCCAACAATAAAATTGCACTGTTACTGGTGCTATGTCTTGTTGCAGGGATACTTGGTGCTCGTTTGTTGCATGTGGTTACTCGTCGATCGAGTTATATAGCTGAACCTGATCTTATTTTCTCATTATCGGTGCATTGATTCTCATGATATGGAGCAATTATACTCATGCTTGTGGTGTGAGGGTGACTGTGTTTTTGGTGGAAATACAATCCGTGTCTTGTAGCAGATCTTGCAGCACCATCACTCGGAGTAGGAATTGCTGTCATGCGTTTGTGATGTTTTTTGTATGGCTGTTGTTTCGGAAAAGAAACGCATCTCCCTCGATGAATACAACCTCTTGCGTGAAGTGAAGCAGCAAAATATCAGTTATACAAACAGATTTGAACTGGGAATATTTTTGGAACCCATGAACTTCACGCAATCCATCCGACACAACTGCATGATGCGTTACTTGCTCTTTCATGAGCTTGGTTGAGTTATATGCTTTGGAAAAAATGACTTCCACCTGGGATGAGTAGTTTATTTTTTCTTGTCTGGTATACGGTAGGAAGATATTTTTTAGCACCGTTTCGTGCACCTTCTCTTGTCTATGATGCGATGCCGATGTTCTTTCCAATGCTGTATAGTGTTATACTTGTACTTGCTGTATTGATAGTAATTTTCAGTAATAGAAAGTAGAGTATTTTTATCTATTATAGTAGAGTTACTCTGCCAACTTTCTTCACAAATGAATTATTTTAACTAAATACATTGCAATATTTTTTGTTTCCAAAAGGATATTGAGATAAAGCGTTGTATTTCTAACACCAAGTTCATTTTGTTTGATTCTCGTGAGTTGTGCTTTTTTGAAGTCTTCTATCGTTGTCATGATATCATGTAAACGACGATCGAAATGTTCAATTAAATCAAAATTTTGTTTTGAGAAAACAGTTTCGATTTCTGAAAAGATGTCTTTATATTGTTTTTGTATTTCTTCCAATTCTTCCTTTTGAGCATGAGTCAGATCTGGATGTTGATTGAGTGCATAATCACGTGCTTGTGTTGCAATACTTTCCAGAGCAGTAGTAACTTTACGGAGATAATCAATTGCTTGGACGTATTTCTCACCATGATCAAGCGCTTCTTCTGGTAAGGCAACAAACATATCATGAATTTGTGTTTTGATGATTTTAGAATAATCGGTGAGTTCAATTGCAGATTTTACATCTTTTTTCAATGCATTATCTTTGTTTGTTGCTATATTATCAAGAACGTCGTGAAAAAGATTTTTAATTTTAGGGAAAAGATGAAGGATATGTTTTGCAAGATTGTTTCAGAGATGATCATCGGTTTGATGATGAATTGAAGCGGTATGTTTTTCTTTTTTCACTTCTTTTGCATGATAGACATGTGTTTTATATAAGATTCACGTCGTAATTGCCAATAAGATTCCAATTGCAATACTGCCACCAAACCAGATTGCAGTAGCCACCAATGCAGTCACGAGAAATGCACTAATTGCAGTCATAAACCATCATCAGATAATAGTCAAAACACCTGTGACACGATACACCGCGCTATCACGTCACCATACTCAGTCAGCGAGTGCTGTTCCCATCGCGACCATAAACGTAACGTAGGTAGTAGAAAGTGGGAGTTTCATTGATGTTGCAATAGCAATTAAGATACTTGCGACGGTGAGATTTACCGATGCGCGAATTAGATCAAATGCTGGTGCATCTCTATGTTTATAAAACTCTGCAGTACTTTTGGTAAAACGTTTTTCGATATTTTTTGCCCAAGTAGATGGCATCACACGTTGATATAATTTATTTGCATTGATACTGTGACGCACAAGAGCACGTGAAAAAAAACCAGGATTATAACGATCATCTCCCGCTTGTTGTGTGGTAAGAGATATTTCAGTATCTGTTACTGATGCTGCTTTACGTGATGTTCGTAGAGTAATAATCATTACAATACCAGCAAGCAAGAGAAGATAAAAATTGGTAGGAACTTTTCCAGCAAGTCAATCCATCATAAAAGTCGTCGCGTCAGCTCATCACGCTTGCATGAAGAGTTGATATGAATTGAGTCATGCCATTGAGACTCAGATGAAGTTTACCAGATCATTTCAAGCAAAAGCAGCAGCGAGAGAAAATGTTCCTATTAAGACAATCATTTTTGGAATATTTCGTTTGAAGAGTGATTGCCCCAATTGAAGAAGTATCGTTCGCCCGAAAAATAAAATAGTGAGAATAGTCCACGTATTGTCTTTAATCCATTCATATTGATCTTTGCTCAGTAGAGAACTGTCTTTAATTCACTTAATAAGCAAGAAATAGGTGATTGCGGTAACTGCTAGACCACCGAAGATTCCTCAATAGGTACGAAGTCTGCTTTCGTAATCATAGGTAAATATAAATCTTGCAATATATTGTACAATCATACCTACAGTAAACGATATTCACACAGACAGCAAAATACTTGTTGCAATATCTGAGGCACTTTCTCGATTGATGTATTCCATAAAGGTTGCAATTGGTGCTCAGATATCGAGTACATGGAGTATTGAAACTGCCACAGCAGCTCACAATAATTCAAAGACGATAGAGACTGTCGTCGATGTTGGTAAACGGAGTGTGTTATAAAAATCGAGTAACAAGACATCGGTAATGACGACAGCAACAAAGATAATCATAATATTCCAGAAACTAAACATTTCTGGATTAAAAATTCACTTTCTTGCTACTTCCATCATACCACTTGAACTCAGGGCACCAAGCAGAATTCATAAACTTGCAATGGTGAGAATAACTTTTTTTGATGCTACTCTTGATCAGATAGCAGAATTTAAGAAGTTAACTGCGTCGTTTGCAACACCTACCATCAAATCAAGGACTGCAAAGACAAAAAGAATGACAATAATCCATTCAAATAAAGAGCCCATGTACAGTGAAAATAACTAAAAACTACCTATGGGGTAGTCTTTTAGAGTGTAGTTACAATAGTATATATTTATTTGCGATTGACTTGTTTTATGAATTACTTTTTTTGTTTCACAAATGTAATTTTCGTGCTACAATATTGATTATCAGGAATGCAACAAGACACAGAAACGGAATGGTAATAAATCACAAATAATTTACTTCTAGTGCGTTACAGGGATTTGCAAACGTACACGTAAAACTTGTCGTGATGTTTACTTTTTGGAGGAGATAATGATACAATTCAAGAAAAACACCAATTTTACTTAGTACAAGAATGGTAAGTACAGATGCAGTTGATTTTTCTCGTAATGCAATACCACTGATGAAAACAATCGGATACATCAGAATTCTTGCCC
>CAZIUS010000081.1:1658-5887 GCA_964542385.1 uncultured Candidatus Peribacteria bacterium | reverse complement strand
GCAACATCCGACGCAAGTAAATAATGTTCATGATCGAGACGAAATCCATGAACTATCTGATTTCTCATTTCAGAAAAGTATTTTAATTTATGATAATGTTGTTTAACAAACGATGATACAGAATAGTGTCCTTGTACAATTTGATCAATTTTCTCTGAAAATGGTATATACGTTCCAATATCCAAAAGAACGGAAAAAAATTCATCCATTTGATTATAATAGGAAAGAAATTGATTTGAATTGGAAACGGAATGGGACATGAGTGGAGAGATATTAAAGAGATTCTAGACTCAAGACTCAAGACTCAAGATTCAAGACCATATATCTATTATCTAAATTCTGATTTCTAGATTCTAGATTCTAGATTCTGGATTCTATTATACACATTACAATAAAAAAATGCAAAAAAAACAAACCTTCAGTTGCATTTTTATTTAAGATCAGTACAAGATGCCTTACGATTTAAAAAAAATATGGTGAGATGGCTGAGTTGGTCGAAAGCAGCACATTGCTAACGTGTCGTTCTCAAAAGGAACCCAGGGTTCGAATCCCTGTCTCACCGAATTATAAAACAAGGCAAGGTAGCTCAGGCGGTTAGAGCGCAGCTCTCATAAGGCTGAAGTCGAGGGTTCGAGTCCCTCTCTTGCTAAATTATTATTCTCTTGCGAAATTATTATTCATTAAATTCGACTTGTAATTATTCATAAGATCGTTATAAGTTTTTTTATTGAAATTTTTGTTTTTTTATAGAACTAATGGCAGCAAAATCTGGTAAAAAGAAATGAAACAGAATCATTATCAAACTAAGATCTGAAAGCGGTTTTTGTTATTTCACTATGAAAAACAAAATGAATACGCCTGACAAACTTAGATTAAAGAAATATGATCCAAAACTCAGAAAAAGAGTTGAATTCTCAGAAGGTTGAAAACTCAAATAATTTTTCATTATTATTTATTCATTTTTCATTAATTATGTTACGTATTAGATTAGCAAGAGGATGAAAACACAAATCTCCATTTTATAGAATTGTTCTTACTGAACATTCAAAACCAGTAAAATCAGGATACGCTGAAGTATTGTGATGGTTTGATCCATTGCATCACACCGTAGAACTTGATGTAGCAAAAGCGAAAGCGTGGATTGAAAAATGAGCGCAACCATCAAATAGAGTTGCAAAACTTGCATATAATTTCAGCAAAGACGAATTTTTCAAAAAATATGTCGTTATGAATCCTAGAGTAAGAGCAAAAAAGAGTGAAGACTAATATATATTATTTTCTCAAGAAAAACTCCTCTCGGTAGGAGTTTTTTTAGTTGTATTTTTACCTGAAACAATTATTGTAAATCAAAGATACAGTACATTTACCTTATAAGTATTTCATTATGTTTGATAGTGTAGAATGATTAGTATTAACGTTAATTTCATTATTACTCATAATCATTTTTTGATGAGCAATTTATTGATTTTTTAAGTCAATTTATGTTTTTATTTTTTCATGAGCTGAAGATGACAAAAGAAAAGAAGCACGAAATGGTATTAGATATATGATTTTGGGTATCTTCTTTACTTTAATGTTCCTTTTTATTTTTCCTGTTATTTTTAGAAAGTTTGGAGTTCCTAATTATGAAAAATATTCTGCACAAAATATTTTGCAACATACTTCAAAATTACTTGGTTCGATTTTAAGTTTTTGAAAAGAAGTTGCAACTAATGGTAATTGATATCTTTTGTCGCCATGACCATCAAATGGAAACAATAATAACACAAACACTCCTCCAGCAGAATTATAGTCAATTATATTTACAATTACTCTATAATTTTTTATACTTTATTCCATTATGTTTACTCTCGTGCATCCAAATTTAACGCAAGAAATAGTAAGTTACAATGATCTTATAGTTCGCACACCATTAACCTTATTCTATTTTTATCCAAAAGACGACACGCCAGGATGCACTCTTGAAGCGCAAGCATTTTCCTCACTTACTGAGTCCTTGCAACAAAAATGAGTACAAATTATCGGCGTTAGTAAAGACACACCAACGACGCATTGTTCATTTATTAGCAAATATAAGTTAACGCCACTATATCTTAGTGATCCAGAACTAATCTTACACAAACAATTTGGTGCACGATGAGAAAAAAATAATTATTGAAAGATCGTCCAATGAGTGATTAGATCGACGATATTAGTAAACAATTCTGGAGAAATAATCAAAGAGCGAAAAAACGTGCGTGCCAGTGGTCATGCAGAAAAAGTATCAGATCGAATACAACAAAATCAATAAATATTGTTTTTTTCTCTTGAACCAAACAAAACATTTGTTATAAGGTATGTATGTTTTAGTTTCTTTGCATCATGAATCAATTATTAGAAACTGTTTTGCGTTGGTGGATGCATCGTAGTAAACAACAAAAACTATTTTTGTGATATGTGATTGGTACGTTTCTTTTGTTAATTTTCTTACCAATATTTCGTATTCAAGATCTTGATGCAGTAGATGCAAAACTCGTTCGATTTTTTTGATCTGGTATGTACTGGTTACAATTGGTAACCGTTCTTTGTTTTGTAAAATTAGTCTGACTAACAACAACAACTAAATGGAAAAAATCAATGTATACGTTACTAGGACGAAATAATAATGATCATCTCGATAATGCTGCAATATTATGAGCATTATTACTTATGTTACTTACCATGAGTGAACTCTTGTGATTCTATAGTGCACAAATTAGCAGTATCATGAAACCATATCGAACCTTATTGCTCGTAGAACTTCTCTTACTTGGTGGAATTATTCGACAACTTTTGCTCACCAGACGACAACGAAAGAAAACAAACAAAAAAGCGACCTCAGCAACGCACAAAGTTACCCATGAAGTTGATGAATCACATAAAGATCGTATATTTACTACTAATACTCATCACCAAGACAAATCATTAGATTGATTATTTGGACAAGAATAGAAAAGATAAAAAATTTGACAAATAAAAATAAATGCTTATTATATAAGTATTTATTTTTTTCAATTATCATGAACAAAAAAGTTTTTTTTATTTGACTTATTAGTGGTGTAGCTATTATGTCACTAATTTGAGCAACAATGTATAATAAAGTTACCGTTGTTGATGTCAACGATCTAATGAGTACCAATAATGCTCAATGATTAGACAATTGATTTAAAACACAAGATTACGAATGTGAAAAACAATGTCATGAAACTAAAAGATCATGTCTCAATAATGTTGTAAAAACAACAAAATGGTGATCAGATGAATTTGTTAAAGGCTTTAATATGTGCCATGAAGAACTTATTAATTGCGTTAAAGAATGCAAAATCAAAGATTTAGAATCAGAATGAGGATTAACTGAAGAACAAAAAAAGCAAATTGCTCACGATGAATGTATGATTAAAGCAAAAAATGAATTACAAATCTGTTTTGAAAATATACCAAAATTTATTTCTGGAAAGAAATTTCAAAAACTTGCATTATTATGTCATGAATCATTCATAAAAGCATCTAATATATGTCTAGAACTATTAAAATAAGTAAAAAAAAATCAAAAAAACAAACCTCTCGCGAGGTTTGTTTTTTTATATTTTCTAATATCTGAAGTCTTGAATCTAGAGTCTTGAATCTAATTACTCAACATCAACAGCTCTTACTTTTCCTTCACCAATACGTTGTTTAATGATTTCTTGTGCGATGCTATCTGGCACTTTTTCGTATGAAGAGAATTCCATTGCGTAGCTCGCTCTTCCCTGACTCATTGATCTGAGTGTTGTAGAATAACCGAACATTTCTGACAATGGCACTTTTACTTTGATGATTGTAGCACCCATTCTTTGGTCTTGTCATTCAATTCTTCCACGTCTAGAACTCAAATCACCAATAACATCACCAATATAATCATCAGGAGACGTTACTTCTACGTTCATGATTGGTTCCAAGATAGAAGGGTTTGATTTCAAGAATGCGTCTTTGAACGCTTGGTATGTAGCCACTTTAAACGCGATTTCTGAAGAATCCACTTCATGGTAAGAACCATCGTATACTGAAACTCTCACGTTGATAATTGGATATCATGCAAGAATACCTTTGCTAATTGTTTCTTTTGCTCCTTTATCAACTGCAGGAATAAACTCTCTCGGGATTGCACCACCTACTACTTCGTCCTTGAATTCGTAGTTGATTGGTAATCCTTTGTCGTCAACTTCACCGAC
>CAZIUS010000081.1:0-1648 GCA_964542385.1 uncultured Candidatus Peribacteria bacterium | reverse complement strand
ACCAAACTGACCACGACCACCTGACTGTCTCACAAATTTACCTTCACCTTTACTTGATGATGAAATTGCTTCTCTGTATGAAACTTGTGGTGCACCAGTTATAACTTCTACCTTATGTTCTCTTTTCAATCTATCAACAAGAATTTCCAAATGCAATTCTCCTTGTCCAGCAATAATGGTCTGTCCTGTTTCTTCGTCAGTGAAGAATTTGAAAGATGGATCTTCTTCAGCAAGTTTTGTCAAACCAATAGCCATTTTTTCTTGATCTTTCTTTGTAGCTGGTTCTACAGCCAAAGAAATAACCGTATCTGGAAAGTCCATAGCTTCGAGAACAACTGGGTTTTTGATATCACATAATGTATCTCCTGTTCTTACATCTTTTAATCCAAGGAACGCACAAATATGTCCAGCGTGAATTTCAGAAATTTCTTCTCTCTTGTTTGCATGCATAAGCAATAAACGACCTACTCTTTCTTCGTCTCCAGTACGTGGATTCAATACTTTTTCACCTGATTTAATAACACCTGCGTAGACTCTTACGAACGTCAGTTTACCTACAAACGGATCAGTCATAATCTTGAACGCGAGTGCGGCTGCTGGTTCTTTATCATCTGGCAAACGAGTAATTTCAATTTCTTTATCGTCAACATCTACTCATTTTACTCATCCTACATCAAGTGGACTTGGTAAAAATGCAACAGCAGCATCAAGCATCAATTGAACACCTGCATTTCTGAGTGCACTTCCCACAGTCATCGGGTACATAGCATTTGCAATTACTGCTTTACGAATTGTCGCATTCAATTTTGCTTCTGGAATTTCTTCTCCCATCAAGAACAATTCTGCAACTTCATCATCAAACATTGTTACCGCATCGATCATGACGTCTCTTGCTGTCTTACATGCATCCACAAAATCAGCTGGAATATCATGTTCTACTTGTTTTTCACCATTTTCACCTTCAAACGTATAATATTTCATATTGATCAAATTTACAATTCCTTTGAAATCTTCAGACTGACCATAAGGAAGTTGAATCGGTAATACTTTTTTACTTAATTTTGTATTTACTGATTCTACACAATAGGTGAAATCAGCACCAATTTTATCGATCTTATTTACGAAAATCATACGTGGAACATGATATTTATCAGCTTGTCTCCACACTGTTTCTGTCTGTGGTTGTACACCATCAGAAGAAGAAAGTACCGTTACCGCACCATCCAAAACCTTCAATGATCTTTCTACTTCAATCGTAAAATCTACGTGTCCTGGCGTATCAATAATGTTGATATGATGATCTTTCCACATAGCTGTCGTTGCAGCAGAAGTAATAGTAATACCTCTTTCTTGTTCTTGTGCCATCCAGTCCATCGTCGCAGCACCATCATGTACTTCACCGATTTTATGATTTCTTCCTGTATAATACAAAATACGTTCTGTAGTTGTTGTCTTCCCTGCATCAATGTGTGCAATAATTCAAATATTACGCACCATATCCAATCAAACTGCCATTTTCTATAATAATAAATTAAAAAAAAGCGTTCTTTACGAACAAATTCCATCACGAACGGATGGATTGTGTCGAATTGATAGCTACTAGTCGTAGTTTATAGGAAAGTTCGTGAAATTTGCAAGGGTAATGCAT
>CAZIUS010000080.1:0-5951 GCA_964542385.1 uncultured Candidatus Peribacteria bacterium | reverse complement strand
AGATAGATACAAATTTCTTCTTCTTGTTCTGGCATCGTACTCATTTGTAAATCTTTTGATCATCATTCTTTTGCTACTTCAGGATCATTACAAAATCTAATAAGGAGATCTCCTAAATTTGATATTTCAGGACTTGTTTGTTGTGCATATAACGGGAAAAGTCAGGTTCAAAGTATTAAGAGGAGTAAGAAAAGATTTTTTTTCATGCAAAAAGTTAAAGTAAAATTACATTCACAGTAGAGAAAATACACGCTGAAGCAAGACAGAGTGTTTGTTTTTTTTGTTTTTTAATTGCCATATTGATAAAATAATATATGATTTTGTGTACAAGGTTGATTTTGGAGAATTTTTACCTATATATAGAGTATTTAAATTTTTACTGATCTATGAAAAAGAGAGCATTAACTTGAGTTAAACCAACATGAGAACAATTGCATTTGTGAAATTATTTTTGAGCAATGGAACCGATGATTCGTTTTAGTCAACAAAATGATATTCAAACGTTTATGTTTGTTGCAAATTTACATTGATTAACTGAATTTCACGACTCAGAAGCTATTAGAAAAAATACCTATACGATGGTAAAAACATATTTGGCCTGCTGATTAAATCCAGAAAATGTATACATATATAATCAATCTGATATTTCTGCTCATGTTGAATTGATGTGGGTACTAGCGTGTGTAACAAATATGTGATTTATGAAACGTATGCACGCATATAAGGCAGCAGTAGATTTATGAAAGGAAGATGATATAAGTGTTGGGACGTTCAATTATCCAATTTTGATGGCATCAGATATTTTGTTATATGATCCAGATTTAGTGCCTGTAGGTAAAGATCAAAAACAACATGTTGAGTATGCCAGAGACATAGCAGCAAAATTCAATCATGTTTTTGGAGAAACGTTTACCTTGCCGACACCGTATGTCCAAGAAACGGTAGCTACAGTCCCAGGGACTGATTGACGTAAAATGTCAAAATCATATAATAATTATATTGGACTTTTTGATGATGCTGAAACAGTACGTAAAAAAGTTGCTCGTATCCCTACTGATGCAATACCCGTCGCTGATCCCAAAAATCCAGATACGTGTAATGTTTTTGCAATCTATAAGTTATTTTTGGATGAACAATCAGAACAAGAACTTCGTAGTCGTTATCTTGCATGAGGTGTAGGATACAAAGATTTGAAAGCAGAACTCGCAGAAAAAATAATCTCCTTCACGACACCTATTATCGCTCGTTATCAGACAATAACTGATCAGGAAGTAATTGATTTATTGAAAAAATGAGCAGAGACGGTAAGACCGCTTGCAGAGCAAAAAATACGTGATGTATATGCTAAAGTATGATTTAGTTTATAATTATTTATGTATGTCTATTTCCCAGAACTCTGGTATGGTGAAGATAAAGTTGCTTGGGCAACTGGAGTCCAATGACGTGCAGGCGATTTTGTAAGGCTTGATGGTCAAGATGCACTTTTGTTATGAGAAAATAGTACATCGCCAGAATTAATTAAAGGACAAATAACGGTCGTGAATTGTGAACTTATATATTCATCACTGCTTAATCAGAGAGCTTTAGAACAAATACATAATTTTGTCTGAGTGCGATTTACACCGTATAGCAACACACTGCCATTGCGATTGTGAAATGACTTTTGAGTGGTTATGAAACGTTGCATAAAAAAGTCAAAAAAATCTGAGCGTGTTTGGGAAGTAAGTTGATTGAATATAGGATGAATTGATTTTAAACCATATTCGTGAAATCGAAAGCAACAATTAGTAGTATTTCCAGATTTGCGAACCATGCATCAACAAACACCAAAAAGAGTTTTTGAACAACCCTGAGTAAGTCGTCGACATGCGTGATTAACCGCTTTGCAAAAAGCAACTATTTTCTGGTGAGTGAAAACAGGTCAAATTCATACACTTATTACAACACCAGCGGGAGTATTTCAAGATTGGCTATTATTGTGAGATATTTTCCTTTTTGATACTCACAAACGACGGTACAAGTCTGGGCAAGATCCGAGATATCGAACTCCATCTGTTTGTGAATCTATACAAAAAACATACTGAACTCAGTTCATTACTTCATGATATCAAGTGTCGTTATAATCTATTTTTCAAAATACAAAAAAAACTGCCTCTAAATTTGCATTTTTTTGTCGTTGCACTATACTTATTATAGTCTTTAATTTATGTTTACTTCAGTATGGTAACTCCTGCAAAAAAAACTACAAGATCAACTTCGACAACCAAAAAGAAAGTGACTTGAGCTCCTTGTTTATTGAGTACTGATACATTAGGATGATATGGACTTGATTTGATCTTTCAAACTGCAAAAGAGCAGTGATATGATGGAATAGATTTGGCTATGTGGAAAAATTTTGATGCACGACAATTAGCATATGTGCAAGAATTGATCAATAAATACGATATCCCAGTAGAGGTGGTTCAGATTTCAAATAAAGCTAATCTAAAAGAAATGAATCAAGCGGTCGATCTTGCAAAAATGATAAATGCTAAGGTAATAACCATTAATGCACCTGACTTTTTTAATATTTGATCATATAGATTTCTGAGTGCACATTTACCTGCATATAAACACCACAATAAAGATATCAAATTTTCAATTATCAATCCTGAAGATAAAGCGATTTTATGAATTATTCCAAAATATCATTACAGTAACAAAGCAAGTATCATCAAAAAGCATCTCATGTATTTAGCTTTAGATGTAGCTAATTTGCAGGAAGCAGATCTTGAAGAACAATTTAT
Source organism: uncultured Candidatus Peribacteria bacterium (assembly GCA_964542385.1). Lineage (GTDB taxonomy): Bacteria > Patescibacteriota > Gracilibacteria > Absconditabacterales > Absconditicoccaceae > CAYLWY01. The sequence continues at coordinate 3,165 of CAZIUS010000080.1, read as the reverse complement.
GAAAAAAATGGCTAATTTTATTCCGTATCTTTCTACTGTTTATCTCAGTGACGTAGATCATCAAGGCAGAAAACATATTCCACTTGGCGACGGATCATTAAAAATTCAACCGTTGTTAGCAAAATTCAAACAATTAGATTATGCATGATATTTTAGTGTTAAACTTGAGTTAAGCAAACAAGAATTATCTGATATAGAAAAAGTTAAACTTATATTAAGAAAATGTAGGGATCATGTACGTGATCGATATGTTTTAGAAGACAAATAGAGATTTTTATACAAGTTACTCTTGCAATTTTGTCAGATATGACTACTTCATAGAAGATACTCTTTTAGTATTTTCTAATTCATATGAAAGTAACACTCCCTGTTGTACAATTACAAGAAATTACTGATTTATTGATGAGATTTGTATCAAAACATGCGACATTACCAGTACTAGAAAATGTTTATATCAAAGCATGACTAGATTGACTCTTGTTTAGAGCAACTGATATGGAAAAATATCTAGAGGTTACACTAGATGCATCACCAGATGATGAATGAGCTATTACCGTCAATGCAAAAGCATTGAGTGATTTATTAAGAACAATTGAAGAAGAGCAACTTGTGTTGAGTATTGATATGGTAAAGGATAATTTGACAATCACTTCAGCAAAAGATGAGTTTGTCATCAAATGAATTGCTGCAACTGAATTTGTAGCGGTGCCATCAGTAAAATCTGATCGTGAATTAACATTGGATATTTCTTCATTTACAAAATGAATTAGCAAAGTAGAGTATGCGGTGATGGAAAAAAACTTTTCTCCAGTGTTGACTTGAGTTATGATGAGAACAAAACAATATGAAGATTGACGAAAATTAGTATTCGTATGAACTGATTCATTTAGACTTGCAGAATATAAAATTGCGCAAGTAATTCCATTTACTGCTCCCTATACAATTATTATTCCAAAAGTACATGTGCAAGATTTAAAAAGAGTAGCAGAATATGCTGCAACCAAATGAGCAGATACGATGAAACTCATTTTTTCAGATAACATGGTTTCTTGTCAGTTTTCTTTGGAATGAGTTGAAATGCAATGTACCGCATTACTCATCCAATGATCGTTTCCTGAATATGAAAATGAAAATATTATGCCAACTACAGCGAATGCGACCGTTATAGTAGACAAACTCGCTTTTGACAAAGCATTGAGAAAAATTGCTATTCTTACGAGAGATTTAAATAACTATGTGTATGTTTCTTCAAACGAAACAAATTTACAACTTACTTCTTGAGAAACTGATCTTTGAAAATGAGAAACATCATTACCTGCGGCAGTAGATGGTCCTATGACTTGATTTGGTGCAAATGCAAAATATATTGCTGACTTTTTAAAAGCAGCAGAAAGTAATGAGATAGTGTTACGTTTTATCTGATCTGATAAACCAATTATCTTAAAAGATCAAGATGACACATCGTTTACGTATGTCGTTAGACCATTAATTAAGTAACAATGTCACAAGAATTATATTTTTATACCATGTTGGGGTATCCACTTCCATTGAGAAGTGAGTTTTTTGCATATCAAACAACAAAAATAGAACCTTGACGTCCATTGCAGGCATTTCGAAGTTGGTTACAACCGCCAAGCGATGAAATGAAGTCTGTATGTTTGCATCTCCAAAAACGGCAATGGATTCGAAAATATATTCCCTGAATCAAAAGTGTCTATCTTTGTGATGAAATTACATTTAATAAGTATGAGGAAAATGGTCCAATTAAATTTTTTGTTATTTCACAAAATCAGCAACTTTGGTTGGTTAAAATCTTGTTCTGGCTTGTTTCATCTCTTGTTCATTTTGTAACTAAATTGCGCTGAAAACAACGTCACTGGCAATTAAGTGCATGCGTAGATGAAAATCATCAAGATTTTTGACCGTTAGTTTTTTCTACAAGTGATCCATATTTAGTGTATCGATTGGCTCATTTAGTACCATGTTATCACGAAGATTTTACGTTGCAAGATTCTTGTATTGAAAAAAATCATTGGCTCACCTATTATTTACCAAATTATCAACTTCGTCAAACCATTTTTTTGCCGCTTGAACCAGTGATTTGATCGAGTATGTATAAAAGATTTTTAACGAAGCTATTTTCTACATGGCTTTTTATTGCAATAAATGCATTAATTTATTTAATTGTTTCAACAATTTGAAAATTAAGAAAAAAAGATCATGCGGCGTGAACAAGAAATGAGACAATAGCCTTTTCTATTACACAAATTGATAAAAGAAAACGATATGCACTTGAGCGGGAATTAGCAAAGAAATAATCAGCTCAATACACAAATTATCGAATCAAAGATTCGACTTTTTTAACTAGCTATTTTTATGAATTTCCTTATAGTATTGCGTTTTTAGGTTCCAAATATTGAGATAGCACAATATAAATTTGCTCTCTTCGTGATAACCATCGGTTATCTGATAACTACTGATTGACTTTGTTTATAAACTCGACTTCATTATACCAAGCTATGTTAGTTTATAAGAAGATCACAACAGTGCTCAACCTTTTTTTATTTCTCAGTTTTAGACATGCAAAAACTTACCGTAGTGATTGATATAGGGAATGCATATATTAAATGAGCAGTTTTTGCAATAGAAGATGAACATCCTCATATCTTAGCAAAAGATATGGTTAAAGTTAAATGAATGCGTAAATGAAAAATTTTAGATGCAGAAGATTTCGCTTTATCAATCAACGAGCTCATATCTTCGTTCTCAAAAAAACTTGGTGGTGATTTTGTTGAAGAAGTATTTGTCGGTATTTCACATCCAGAACTTGTTATTGCAAGAGTCCAAGAAACGAAAAGAATTATGAATAGAACAGTATCGCGTGAAGATATTTTGCATTTGAGTGATATTATTGCAGAGTCTACAGACAAGCTGAATTATGAAGTAGTAAAGATTCTTCCAGTACAATGGATTTTGGACGATGAAACAGCATGTAAAGACCCAGAAGGTATGGAAGCGAGAAGAGTAGAGCTTATTGCAGATGTCTTTCAATTACCAAAAAATTTCATTACAAGTCTTCATGATGCATTTCATAGATTAGATATTCGTATCGCTGATATTATACCAAATATTTTATGAACAAGTGAGTCATGTTTGGACCATGAA
>CAZIUS010000079.1:0-5998 GCA_964542385.1 uncultured Candidatus Peribacteria bacterium | reverse complement strand
TACTATTATTCTCGCAATATTCTCCTTAGTGGTGCATTTCGCTTGCAAATTTAGAATAGAAAATTATGTATTGATTTTTATTTATTTGCGAGTAAAATAAGTGTGTTTCAATTGTTATTTACTTTGTGTTTCGCTATGACAATCACTATTTCATCCAAAGAAAACAATTTGGTAATTGAAGAGAAAATAACTTCTATGCTTCAACAGCGTAAAAAGAAAAAAATACAAGAAAAAGAGTTGTTAATGAAAGAAATACTAGAAAGAAAACTATTTGCATGAGAAGATCCTTTAGTTATTCAAAAAAAACTTCGTGATGAACGAAACTAATATTCTTATTGATACAAATATTGTATTATACTATTTACACTGAAATAGTACAATTTTTGATTTTATGAGAAATTATTGAATTATAGTTTCTGTTATTACTGAAATTGAACTTTTGTCATATAATAAAATTCGTGATGATGAATTGGTTTTTTTGAAAAAAGTAATTAATACTTTTGAAGTAGAACCATTAAGTGATGATATAATACAAACCTCTATTGAATTAAGAAGAAAATATTGATTAAAAATTCCAGATGCAATTATTGCTGCTACAGCTTTAGTTAACAAAGTACCTTTACTAACTGCTGATAAGCAATTATTTGGTATTTGAGAAATAGATATTATTCAATTTACTTTATAATTTAGTTTACATATAAAACGCTATTGCTTTATATTCTTTTTTAGTTTTTTAAATGCAATTTGTTTTTTATTAAAGTGTTTATTAGAATGGACACTATTTGGTTTAAGTGTTTATTCTAATAAACACTCTGAAAACTGAAAATATTTCTGGACGTATTGATGAAATTTTATATTGAAAAAAATAAAGACAAATTTTACTTTTTAATGTAACTCACATGAAAAAAACACTTTTAGTTGCTCTTCTTTTTTGTTCTGTATTGCTGAGTGGTTGTTCGATGCAACAGGTACAGGATAAGTTTAATGAACTTTCTAATTGGGTGATGCAAAAGGATCAACAACAAGAACAATGATTTACTGTGACGACTGAGTTGCTTGAGGAGAAGTTGTATAAAGAACAATGATATTTGGACTTGAGTAAATTGGGGCTGACTGCAGTGCCTGATATTTGTAAACTTATGAAACCTGAAGATCTTTCGTTGATTCAAATAATTAACTTAGCACAAAATAGAATTCGTATTGTGGATCAGGATTTGAGCTGTCTCACCAATCTTAGAATCTTGAATATGAGTTATAACGAAATTAGCGATGTAGCACGTCTCTGAGCATTACCAGCGTTACAAGAACTTATGTTGCACAAAAATAATATTGAAAATATTGAAAAGCTCATTGGTATGGATCTTCCGGCTTTGGAAAAATTGAATCTTGCTTACAATAAACTAAAAGAAATTGATTCACTGGGAAAATTGACGAATTTGATTGTGCTGGAACTACAACACAATGTACTTGAAAAGCTTGTTGGTGTGGAGAACTTGAAAAAACTGGAAGATTTGAAACTCGAATTTAATAAACTAAAAGATATTCCATTTCTAGAACAACTCGAGAAATTAAAATCGATCACTACTGAATGAAACGAATTGAAGGCTACTATTGAATGAAAGATTAAAGAACTACAAGATAAGTTTAATAAGATGAAAGATAGTGCTCAAGGAGCGTTGCCTTCAGTAACGGAATAGTTACTCCAATTTATTTAATACGTTATTTATGGGACAGAAATATGGGCAGCATTTTCTTCATGATCAAGAGGTGCTGTGACGTATCGCTGGGCTTGGAGAAGAACTTTTACAGCGTTATAAAGCGACAACGATTTTGGAGATTGGTCCAGGAAAATGAGCCTTGACGAAGTGGTTTTTGAAAATGCCGTCTCGTTTAATCCTTAGTGAGATAGATGAGTCTCTGAAATGATTGCTGACCGATTTGGTTTGAAAGTCTGGTACGCCAATTGTATGGGGCGATGTTCTGCAACAACCATTTCTTCGTCAAGATGATTGAATGATACAGTTTGGTCAAGAGATATTCTCAGATAGTGAAACCATAATTGCATGAAATTTACCGTATTATATAACCTCGCCTATTATGCGTTTGTTTTTTGGCGATCAGCGTGTGGGTAATTTCCCGGCGGGAGTTTTTTTGATTCAAGAAGAAGTCGCACAAAAAATTCGTCGAGATGCACAGAAAAAATCCTATCTCCGACGGTTGGTCAATAGGACGTCACAAGTACATTATTCATTTACTGTAAAAGCTGATAGTTTCTCTCCACCACCAAAGGTAGTGAGCGCAGTGATTGTGGTAGAGAATTTGGCTTCTGACCGTGCAATAAATATTAATGAAGAACGTTTGCTTGCATTCCTGAACATTGCTAGCCCATTCAAGAGAAAAACACTCTGAAAAATTGAAAAAATGCAAAAAGAACAATGCGATCGTTTTGGTTTTTTTGTTCCTGATGAGTTAAAAGGAAAAAGATTGGAAGAGTTGTGACGGGATGAGATGAAGAGGATTGTGGGTGACCGTAGCGGCGCATAATATGCGCCCGTGGAGAGGAAATCGAAGGAAGTCGCAGGAAATCGTAAAGTATATAAATAATATTATCACGTCATCCTGAGGATGCACGACGAAGGATTTATAGTAATCTATTTAATAACTGGATCCTTCGCAAGCTCAGGATGACGTGAACAATTAGCTTATTAATCACAAATACATACAAAATTTAATTATATCAAATTTGCACTTGATTTTATATAAAAAATAGTTATAAGATTTTTACACAAAACATTAAATATGTTTAATACAATTATTTACTTGTTTTTGTTTAGTTTTTTTGCTTACTCATCTCCTGATACTGTTGTATTAGAACAGAGTAAAAAAATATTTTTTCAACCTATTGAAATGTTTATAATAGTTAATGATGCTCGGACATTATTATCTATTAAAAAACTAACTTCAACTAACCGTTCCAAGTTATGGAACAAAGATAAAATATTAGTAAAAAATCTAAACAAAAATTTTTACGGTCTAGGGCTCAATTATTAAATGAGTACTCTAAGACCTTATAAGCTGTCGGTATTATTACTGGCAGCTTTTTCTTTTGTAAAAATATCTTGTAATTTTTCTCTTTTATGATACATTGCCAATACTATATTTACTTTCTTTTTGAATTATGAAAAAATTGGTGGTTGCTTTGGTTTGAGTGCTTTTTTCTTTTGTGTTGGTAGGGTGTGGTAGTTCTCCAGAAGATGCTTTTATTGAATCGATCAATAGTCAAGCAGATCGCCTGGAGGCTATGGGCGAAAATCTCAATACGTTTGGTGATCAGATGTTTGATGGAACGTATAGTTCTGCGCTGACGTCGTTGTGATTGGTACAAGATGATGTAGATGCATTGCAACTCAAACCATATGCATGATCTGAGAGTAACATAACTACTATGTCAAATGAACGGACAACAATGCTTAGAAAAACAAATGAAATGCTTGCTTTATTACGTCCTATCTTGGAAAAACTAGTAGAAAATCCTGACTATACTGGGACAGATGAAGAAATCGTTGCACTCGAAAAAGCAGAGGCGTTAACTCTGGAAATAGATGGTCATCTCACGACAATCAGTAATTTGTTAGATCAATATGGAGTAGAAGAATAGAGTCTTGTTTTGATATTATTTCGTTATTGTTTCTGCTAATGTTTCTTGAGTTTTTTTGGTGCTATTCTGTGATTTTATAGTACTAATTTCTTCCCAAAACTGATTTTTATTCTCATCTAAGAAAAGCCAATTATTGATATTTTGCCAAAAATGTGTTTCATGATATTTACTAAGTTCAGCAGCTGATAAGTTTGTTTTTGATTCGTGATTTAATACTAAAAATAATCACAAAAGAAGTCTGTTGTGAATAAAATCATTATTATATAATTGTTTAAGTTTGTTTTGGACTGCTTCCTTCTTTAGTTCATAAAGCTGATTTATGTCTTTTTCTCAGTTAATTGTCATAGAATAGACGTCTTGAATGGTTTGCAAAAGAAGTAGAATGCTTTCTTTATTGAGATTTTTTGCAAGCTTTGGTATCATCCTATTTTGTGTAAAAGCATGATGGTTGTGATGCAAAATATCTATAATTTCCATAAATGATTCAATTGATAGGTTTCTTAAAGAATCTTTTCGATTGGAGAGTACGAATATCTGATCAGGTCAATGAACAGTATTAATTTTTTGTATAAGATTGTTAATTGGTTGATTTTCTATAAGCGCTGGAGCTAGAGAATTGTGGTCTTTGCGATAATCAACGTTCTTTGTGTTCTCTGTCATTATATAAATAATATGGTAAATTGATTAATTTAAGCATATTATTTCGTGAGTCAACTGTAAATATGAAATATTTTATTTTTAGGTGTGTATTTTTTACTTTCCCTTGACTTCGTCAATGACAAGCCGTCTATTGCATCGAGGATTAGCGCAAGTGTAGTATGAACAATAGTCACGTCATTCTGAGGCGATAGCCGAAGAATCCAATTTTAAACTATCTAATAATAACTGGATCCTTCCCCTTCGTTCCTCGGGGTCAGGATGACGTAATAATTTTCATCCACTTCCTTCGATTTCTCTCATTTCCTTCGATTTCTTTTCTATTACCCTTTCCAGACACTACCCCACGCTTTTTTTCACTTTCTAAGGAGTACAAGAGATCATCCGATGAAGTCTGATTCGGTGAGTGTGTACATCATATCGTCGATGAGTACGTCATTGAGCGTAATAGACTTGCTTTTGATAAGCTCTTTTGCTTGACCATTTGATTCTGCGAGACCGGCAAGGACAACGACTTCTAGGATTCTGTCGCCAGGCGCGACGGTTTGTTTGTTTCCTATTGCTTCATGAAGTGCAGTGATGTCTTCTAGAGTTCGTTGAGCAATAGCTTCGATTGGATTTGGAGTTTGAAACAATGTCTTAGTAATGAGTTGTGCTTGACGAGCCACATCAGGTCAAAAAACTGTCGTCACGACAGCATGACCGAGAAGTTCTTGTCAGAGTCTGTCTGAAGGATTTTCTGCATGTTTTTCTACAATATTAGTTATGGTTTCAAAGTCAGCAAGGGTTAGGAGTTTAAAATATCTTTCGAGATCTTCGTCAGATGTGTTGATGAAATATTGGTAGATTTTGAACGGACTATTTTTGTTTGGATCAAGCCAGAGCGCATTTCATTCTGATTTTCCGAATTTTTTGCCGGTGCTGTCGGTAATGAGTGGACACGTTACGCCATATGCTTCACCTTCAGTTTTTCTTTTGATGAGTTCTAGTCCGGTCATGATATTTCATCGTTGATCTGATCACGCGATTTGGAGTTTACAATCATGGTCTGAATACAATCTGAGGTAATCGTATCCTTGCAAAAGCATATAACTAAATTCTGTGTATGAGATTGATTTTTCAGGATCTTCAATTCTTTTTTTCACGGTTTCTTTGTTCATCATCTGATTGATCGTGACGTATTTTCCGACATCTCTAAGAAATCACAAAAAGCTTACGCCGTCGTAAAAGTCAGCATTGTTACGTACCTCAAAATCAAACGTAATGCCCGTGAGCTCGGTGAGATGATTGAGTACTTTGCTGACTTGTAGGGTAATCGAGGCAACATTGTGTGCAAGCGTTTGTTCATCGAGAAAATTTCTTTCTGAGTCCTTTCCTCATGGATCACCAATCATTCCTGTAGCACCACCCACGATGAGAATCAGTTTGTTGCCTCTTTTCATCCACTGCACCGCATGCATAAAGCCGACAAAATTACCTAAATGAAGTGAGTCAGCAGTCGGATCGCACCCTCGATACAACGTTTGTCCTCATTGTTCATAAAGCTCAAAAACTGCTTCGTGCGAGTATTGGTAGAGAAATCAGCGTTGTTCAAGTTCTTGACGGAGTTTCATAGAAAGTTAAAAGGTTAAAAGGTTTAAGAGTTTAAGAGTTAAAATAGTGGTTTGGTTTGAGATTTCAATT